>JAFDXS010000383.1 GCA_018267795.1 Bacteroidota bacterium
GAATATATTATTCCTATTGGCAAAGCAGACGTTAAAAGAGAAGGAACAGATGTTACTATCGTTTCCTATAATAAAATGATGAAGGTAGCTATGGCTGCGGCTGATGAACTTGCTAAAGAAGGTGTAAATGCTGAAGTTATAGACCTGCGCACAATACGGCCGCTTGATTGGCATACTATAGTAGAGTCTGTTAAGAAAACAAATCGCCTAGTGATAGTGGAAGAACAATGGCCATTCGGCAGTATATCTTCAGAAATCTCGTATCGCGTACAGAAAGAAGCATTTGATTATCTGGATGCACCAATCCGTCGCATAACCTCTGCAGATACTAATATGCATTACGCACCAAACCTCGTAGCACTTCACTTACCAGATGTACCTCGTACAGTGAAACTGGTAAAAGAAGTAATGTATATGACTAAGTAAGCAACATGATATTTTTTTGAAAGCATCCAATACTTGGATGCTTTTTTATATATTTACTATGGCTTATCATATATAGCAATGAAGACAAAAAGCCTGTTAGTTTTATTTCTTATTACATGTTTCCTAGCATCATGCGCTAAAATCTATTTGCGGGTTACTGGTAATTATAAAACACCGAAACAAGAAGATGCCGCATCTTTGAAAACGTATTGCAGTAAATACCATGCGCAATACGATTTGTTGTTTACCCCAAAGTCCAATACTGATTTCATTTTGCTTCTGAAGAAATTCCCGAATATACCTACTACACTAATTTATGACAACGAGGGTAACTTGGTGGCTATTAATAGTGGATCAAGTTGTCCCTGGCAGACACTTCAAAAATTTAAAGCATTAAATGATAGTAGTAAGAATTTGATTTCGGTAGATAAGAGCAACAATTTTTCAGATATATTATCTTATATACGTTGCACAGACGGAGATAGCAGTCTGCTCAATAGCTCAACCTATGATTATTTGATGGTTTATACATGGGCAAAATTTACACCTAAATTAAGCAAGGCGATGTTCACGACTGCTACCGATGTAAAACAAGCTGCTCACTTTAAAGTGAAAATAGTAGCTATAGATATGGATGAGCAGAAAGGTTGGTAGCTATGCATTAAAGAATTGCTCTACTTCATTATAGTCCGCCGCAGCTGCCTTCATTGTAGCTCGTAGTGCTATCAACTGAAGTACAGCTAATATAGACAATATGCCTATAATGAATGCTGATACCCACACCGGTATATTAGGCCGGTTGCTATGTGGCATTATATAGATAAGCATCCAGGGGAAAAACCAGACAACTCCAAAAGCAGTTTGCTTATAAAGATTTTTTCTTGTTTCTTCCTTATACATTATTACGGCCTGTGCTATCACATATCCCAGTGTTAATATTGCAGATACATCATTCATATCCATTAAATGCTGGTAATTATGGGCATTTGCCCACAACCAGCATTTAAAACAACCATAGCCCAACACGAGCAGCAAAGGGATGTGCAAAGGCGCAGATGCTGTCTGCCAGAAATTTTTCCAGTAAACTTTTCTATACCTGCTTCTTAGCTGCTTTGTAAATGACGCAGCAATAGGTGCAAAGCCCATTACCCCAAATGAATTACGGGCTTTATGTACTGCATCATAAAACGACAGGGACGAATCTATTTCCATTTCTTCCTCTACCTTACAGGCAAAATGGTCCAGTATTTCATTTATTATAGCAGGATCTTTAAATCCCTTGGTTTTTATATAACCTGCTAATTCTTTTAGCTGTTCTCCAGTAAGTTTTATATTATTCATTGCCCAGCTTCGAGTTTAATAATATTTGTACAGATTCCAGTGCATCTTTCAATGCGTCAATTTTTACTATAGTCTCTTTCTTTCCCTTTTTTGTAAGTGCATAATATTTGCGCATGCGGCCATCCACTTGCTCAGTAGTTGTTTCCAACAATCCTTCATCCAGCAGCTTGTGCAGTGCAGGATATAACGCTGCTTCTGTTATATTCATTTTGTTTTGAGTTATTTCCCGTACTGCCTTCGTCATTTCATACCCGTACATACGGCTGTTATTCTCCAGCAGCTTCATTATAATTGTGGAGAGGCTGCCCTTTATTACTGGGTTTGATTCGTTTGTTTTCATCTCTATACCTAATCAAATTATGTATATGCATAACAAAATTAGGCATTAAAAATTATTTTCCAAATGTGCGGCGAAAATCCTCCTATATTTGCCCCGCTTGCATATTATGGGTCTTCAGAAAATTAACACTACAGCTATTATCATTGGTGCCGGCCCTGCCGGTGCATCTACCTCTATCTTTTTATCACAGGCGGGCATACCGCATGTCATTATTGATAAGGAAACCTTTCCGCGAGATAAAGTATGTGGCGATGCATGCAGTGGCAAAACAGCTTTTGTGCTTAGAAAAGCAAACCCCGCCTGGCTGGCTGAAATATTAGATGAGCCGCAATCATATACACCCTCTTTTGGTATTACATTTGTCGCGCCCAATGGCAAGCCTCTGGATATACCTTTTACCAAAGACCGTAAACCTGAAACAAAGGCTCCGGGCTTTACCGTTCCACGTCTAATATTTGATAACTACCTTTTTCAAAAAATACCTTCCCCGCATGCCACTGTTTTTCAGCAGGCAAAAAACATAAGCTTTGAGGAAGCGAAAGATGATAAGGTAATTGCAAGATTTACCCAGGGTGAAACCGAATATGAAGTAACAGCATCTGTCCTTGTAGGTGCAGACGGAGATAAAAGTATAGTAAGAAAAACGTTTTTGAATAAAAGCAATACACCTAAATCATATGCTGTCGGATTAAGGGCATATTATGAAGGTGTTACCGGCTTGCACAAAGACAATTTTATTGAGTTGCATTTTTTACCTGAGGTACTTCCAGGCTATTTCTGGATATTCCCTTTGCCTAATGGTATGACAAATGTGGGCGTAGGAATACTTTCAGAGACAGTGCGCAGCAAAAAGATTAATCTGCGCGAACAAATGCTTGCCGCAATAAAAAGCAATCCCAGTATCAGCCATCGTTTTGCAAATGCAAAATTGCAGGATAAGATACAAGGTTGGAGTTTACCATTAGCTATGGAGCGTGAACAATTGTCCGGCAATAACTTTATTCTTACAGGTGATGCCGCTAGTCTTATTGATCT
>JAFDXS010000384.1 GCA_018267795.1 Bacteroidota bacterium
TGACACGTTCATCGCCGTTAAATTTATTTACAGTTCCACCTGCAAGATATCTTGAAGTATTATCATTCTCATTTCCATACCCTGCATACAGTTTACCAAAGCTGCCATTGCGTTTCTCAGGCTTAGTAATGATATTGATGGTTTTGGTTGTATTGCCCTCGTTAAAACCAGTAAACTGCTCCTGGTCACTTTTCTCATTATACACCTGCACTTTGTCTATTACTTCTGCAGGCAGGTTGTGAAGCGATCCGTAGGGGTCATTACCAAAAAAAGGTTTTCCATCTATCAAGACCTTGGTTACACTTTCTCCCTGAGCTTTTACAGCCTTTCCTTCCAGCGTCACTCCTGGCATTTTTCTAACGAGGTCTGCTCCATCTGCATCCGGATTGGTTTTGTATGCGTTTGCATTAAATTCCGTAGTATCTCCTTTCTGTGTAGCGGCAATTATCTTTTCTACCACCTTTACTTCATCAAGAGAATTGACAGCTTCCTTCAGAATAACTTTACCAATATCTACATTGGCATCTATTATTCGGAAATTGCTTTTATGCGTTACAAAACCAAGGAAGCTAATGCGTAATTGATATTTGCCAGCAGCTAAGTTGGCTAAAGAAAAATGGCCTTTGTCGTCAGTAGTTGTGCCGCCCTTCACAGAGTCGGCGTTGCCCGTTACTACTACACTTGCGCCAGGTAATGCACCATTCTTAAGATCAAGCACAATGCCCTGTACTGTATGGCCTTGGCCATACACATTACCTGCACACACGCAGGCACATAATAATAGGATAAGGAAGTGCTTTACCTGCATTTAATATTCTAAGATAGGGTTATTAGTGAATAGTAAAAACAGGTTTTAAAACTTAGAGGAAAAGCATTAAGGTATATAATGATGGCATTGCGTAACAAACCAGTATTGTATCATGATAGAAGTTTACTTCGTCAACACCCTGAATATATCCTCAAGCGATTGTTTGTCTGCCTGAAGACTATTAATGCTTAGGTCATTGTTGAGCGCCCACTGCATTACTTCTTTGCGTAGCTCTTCCGGCTTGTTGGTGATGAGTCTCCATTGAGCAGGACCTGAGGCTTCGTAGCGTTGCAGATTTTTCAATTGTTTCAGCACTGCTTCATTAATCGGTTTTTCGAAAGTAACAATCAAGGCATTCTCCTGCTTGCTGTATTGCAACTTGTCTATAGCATCGTTAGCTACCAGCTTACCATTATTTATAATAATTACCCTACTGCACATTGCCTGTACTTCCTGCATGATATGCGTGGAAAGCAGTACAGTTTTTTCCTGCCCTATGCGTTTTATCAGTTCGCGTATTTCTATTATCTGGTTGGGGTCAAGACCGGAGGTAGGCTCATCCAGTATCAGCACTTCCGGATCATGCAACATTGCCTGTGCAAGGCCAACACGCTGTTTATACCCTTTAGAAAGAGCACCAATTTTTTTATGAGATTCTTTGCCAAGTCCTGTGAGAGCTATCATCTCCTCTATCCTGGCAGAAGCATTTTTTAACTTGTGGATATTAGCGCTAAAGCCAAGATATTCACGCACGTACATGTCATAGTATAAAGGATTAGCTTCCGGAAGGTAACCAACTCGTTTTCGTACTTCCATCGGCGCCAGCTGCACATCAAAACCACATACCATAGCAGTGCCAGATGTAGGTGGCAGGTAGCCTGTTATCATTTTCATAGTAGTAGATTTACCTGCGCCATTAGGCCCCAGAAAACCAACTATCTCACCCTTTGCCAATTGAAAAGATATATTATCTACCGCTTTCTGATGCCCGTAGATCTTTGTAAGTGATAATACACTAATAGACATAACGCAAAGCTACTGATTTGTAAGGTTTTTTATAACTACGCTGGAATATAAAAAGCCAGGCATAGTGCCTGGCTTTTTATATATAATTTTATATTTATTTTTATTTTATTCCAATGAAAGTGCAGGTAGATTTTACGGTATTACCTCTTACATCTTTTGAAGTTATTTCTGTAAATATCGTAAGCTTATTATTATTTACAAGTGTAACATTGATATGTCTTGAATAGCCGGAGCCCCCGTTTACATCAGGCACAATCACAGAAGTACCGTTAATTGTTCCGGTGAGTGTGTCCATCTTGTTACTGAAAAGAACTATTTTAAGATCTGTCAGGCTATTAGGCTGCGCTATCACTATAGCGGTATCATAAACGCTTGGATTAAGGTCACAATTTGTATTGCCGTTATAGATGCCCAAAAACTTGGTATTTACCTTGTTTTCGCATTGTGAGCCTTCATAACCGGTAGGGCAGTTACAAAAACCATTAGCACAAGATCCACCATTAATACATTTCAGATCGCTGCAGGTATCTATTTGACAGGCGTTATATAAAACAGTACTCGCTATTCCCAAAAATGCAAAAACAGTTAGTAATGAGCTTTTCCAAAACTTCATGCTTATATAGTATTTAACGCCTAAAATACAAAAAATCTTTACGTTATATAGTAAATCAGGATTTTTTTACTAATTAAATGCGTTCCAGCCCTGGGCGGTAAGAGCATGCTTATTTCCCTGCTTAGTTATGAGATTAGTTCCGTCTGATTTTTTAGTAATATAACCTATTACACTTATTTGTTCGTTACGTACTATTTTCTCATAATCTTCCTGTTTTACGGTGAACAGCAGTTCATAATCTTCCCCTCCGCTCAGCGCACAAGCTGTAGGATCTATGCTAAATTCGAACGCCACTTCTCTGGATTCTTCATGTATTGGTATTTTTTCCTCATACAGTACACAGCCTGTATCGCTCTGCTTGCAGATATGCAGTAACTCTGAGCTTAAACCATCGCTTACATCAATCATGGAAGTGGGGACAATTTCATTTTCCTGTAGCCAGCTTACAATATCGGCACGTGGCTCTGGTTTTAATATACGTCCTATAACATAGGCCCTGTTCTGGAGATCAGGCTGCACTCCGGGACTTTCAAGGTATATACGTTTTTCCCTTTCTAATAGCTGCAGGCCCAGGTAGGCAGCTCCCAGATCTCCAGATACACATATCAGGTCATTTTCCTTAGCGCCACTGCGGGTTACAAATTTATCCGGCGCAACCTCCCCTATTGCTGTAATGCTTATAATAAACCCTTTT
>JAFDXS010000385.1 GCA_018267795.1 Bacteroidota bacterium
ATTAGTGCGGTACCATAAAACTTTTTTCGGCTTTAAGTGATTGGTTTTGTGCGGGATATATATAGTGCTGTAACCTGAGGAAATTTTGAAAGTGATTTTGGGTGTTTTACTGCGTTTTGTGTCGTTCGTTTCTTTGCTTTCTTTGATGGTGCTTTGCCTTGCGGAGTTGTTTATTGTGCTTTGTGTCCTTCGTTTCTTTTCTTTCTTTGGCGGCAAAGAAAGAAACAAAGAAAGCCGCTGAAACTTATTACTGCGTAAGTTTCAGGGGTGGTACTATTGGGCTGTTGTGGTACTGTAGTGCCGATCGGATTGACTCCGATGGCTTTACGTTCCGTCATTGCGACGAAGGAAGCAATCTCACGAAATGAGGGTTGTGCATAACGGTAAATGAATGTTTGTAGAGCGTTACAAACGCTCTACCGTGGCATCACATTCCAAATGCGGATGAGACTGGAGGCTTTTAGTCTAAAGACTTATATTGCTCTTGAAATGAAAAAAGAGGAACAGCTACGGATTTATGAGTGCCGTCCGGGTAAATAAATAGAAACAGCACATGATCGAAATTGAGAAATTTTTGAAAAATGTCCTGCTGTTTTCCATCCTCTTCTGAAACATAGCCATTAATAATTCTTGCAGTACAGGTTTCATCGTTACAGCGTTCAAATTTTACTCTGACAGGATTTCCTTTTTCCATTTCCATAGCCCATTGGCCATTTTTCTTAACAGTCTTCGAAAACTTTACAAAAATGCCATTGGCCTGGACGACATTGTTTGGAATGATAATGGAGATAAAGGCAGGCCTTGGATCGGATTTGTTTTTTGCAACGGTTAATGTTAGATATTCTATGCTATCTGAATTATCTCGCTGATAGGGAATGTCTAAAAACATTAGAGTGCCTTTTTCTGCTTTTTGTATATCCCATTTGACGGCATTAACAGCGGCATCGGCCAATGCCCGGATACTGTCTGCATTTTGCGAATAGGAATTGAATGAGAATAGTGATGCGAGAATGAACAGGAATAAATTTTTCATAAAGTAGCTGTTATGAGTTGCTGATTGGGAAATACAACATCTAAAAGTATAAATTGTTTGATGAAATTTGGTGTAGTCGCAGTAGTAACTAGCGTCCCAAAGAAACTGCTTTATATCTCATGGTATAGATTGATGATTTGTTTTCGGGGATTGCAAATCCCCACCAGAGAGGTTCCGGATTGCAAATCCGGAACAGCAAGGGATCCTCGTTACAAACGAGGATCAGTGAGGGGTGCTGCTATGTGGTGGTTGTACTACTGTCTGTGGTGCCGGACTGCGAGCCCTTGATTAGTTTATGTTAGCTGCTTATGTTGTCCCGGGCGTTACTGGTATTGATACTGATAATGCTAAAGTCATCGAAACGTTAAAATAAGGTCATGTAGTTCGTTTCATTAGCATTATAGTATCTTTACGGCAGGAAATGAAAAGAATTGTAGCCATATCGCTATTGGTCTTTTACCTGTTAGCAATAACCGGGTTTTCTATACGTGCGCACTATTGCGGCAAGCACCTCATGTCCTGGACCTTTAATGGTGATGGTAAAAATTGCGGTAATTGCGAAAAAGAAAGCAGCAAAAAGAAATGTTGTAAAGACAAGGTAGTAGCTGCTCATGTATCCCACGAACAACAACATGTCAATCCATTTGTTTTAAATTTCCAGGCGCAGTATTTAGTTCCGGAGCAGGCTGTCTATATATACAGTGTTGCAGAAAAGTTCAGCTCCCACATACAGCAGAAACTGCCTGATGCTAATGCACCACCGGGGCTATGGCAGCAGATACCACTATATAAGTTGCACGCAAGGTTTACGTATTACGATAGAATGAGCTGATATTCCTCCTGCTTATCATTCTATTATTTATTCCATTTATTAATCGTAAAACCTTTTTTATGAAACGCTTCATTGCTTTCTTAATATTAATATTTATTTCCGCTCAATTATTTGCCCAGGCAAAAGACATAGTGACCGAACACTATAAGGTGAACGGTGTATGTGAACAATGTAAAAAACGAATAGAGGATGCCGCCTACATAAAAGGCGTAAAGCGTGCTGAATGGGACGTGAAGACGCATGAGCTGACTGTTGTTTACCGGCCATCTAAAACATCGGCTGATGAAATACTGAAAAGTGTAGCCAAGGCCGGGCATGACAACGAAAAAGTACAGGCAACAGACGAAGATTACGAACATCTTCCTTCCTGCTGTTATTATCGCACTATTTCAAAACAATAATAGTTATGAGATGGATTTATAAAAGGCTGCTATTGAGCAGCCTGATACTATGTGCGTATAGCTATGCAATAGCGCAAACAGATAGCCTGCATATAAGAGGTACGGTATATGAACTGAATGAAAGGCAAATGAAATTGCCACTGGCAGGTGCTGTGGTATATGTACCGGGAACTGCAACCGGCACACAGACAAATGCCTCAGGCGCATTCAGCATTGATGTGCCAGCTACAACCAACATAATACTGGTGTCTTTTACGGGTTACAATACTGATACCGTTGAGCTGCAGAATGACAATAAGGAGCTAAGTATTATAATGAGCCAGCCTAAGAAACTAAAAGAAGTGGTGGTGACAGGCAAAGCAAAAGGAACAAGTATAGATATGCTGAGCCCAGCTAAAGTGGAATTGATAGGACAGGCTGAACTGTTTAAGGCTGCCTGCTGCAACCTGAGCGAGAGTTTTGAGACGACGCCATCAATAGATGTTTCATTTACCGATGCGGTATCTGGCTATAAGCAAATAATGATGCTTGGATTGGCGGGTCCATATACCCTGGTGACAAGGGAAAATATACCCGATATAAGAGGGCTCGCAGCCGTAACAGGATTGACCTATATACCGGGCTACTGGATAGAAAGCATGCAACTGAGTAAAGGCACAGGAAGTGTGGTGAACGGATTTGAAAGTGTGGCAGGGCAACTGAATGTGGAACTAAGAAAGCCCTATAAAGATGAAAAATTGATGCTGAATTTGTATCAAAGCAGCCAGGGCCGGTCTGAACTGAATTTCATTCTGCGTAATGAGTTAAATAAAAAGCTATCAACCAATACGTTTATAAACATAAGCGACAAATGGCTGA
>JAFDXS010000386.1 GCA_018267795.1 Bacteroidota bacterium
AATAACATCTACCCCTATACAGCAATGGGGCATCAGTGCTTTAATGTTTGCCACACGTTCTGCATACAACTCGCGCTTGTAGCGACGGCGCATAGCACCCAATATTTTGTTGCTGCCGCTCTGCAAGGGAATGTGAAAATGAGGCATAAACTTTTGCGATGATGCGACAAACTCTATAATCTCATTTGTAAGCAGGTTAGGTTCTATAGAGGATATACGAAAGCGCTCAATGCCTTCTGTCTTATCGAGCTCCTGTATGAGCTCGTAGAAAGATTCTTCGCGCTTCTTTCCACCTTCGAAGCCCTTGCCAAAATCACCGAGGTTGATACCTGTAAGTACTATCTCTTTGGTGCCCGTTGCGGCAAGCTCCTGCACATTCCGCAAAACGCCGGTAATACTGTCGCTGCGACTATGCCCTCTCGCAAGAGGTATGGTACAGAAAGAACAATTATAATCACAGCCATCCTGCACCTTAAGGAAGGTACGGGTACGGTCATTAACAGAATAAGAGCTATGAAAGCTGCTCACATCTTCAATATCGCAAGAGCATATCTTAGCACTATCACCTTTGGTAAGGTCTTGTAAGTGTTGTGCAAGGTTAAATTTCTCTGCTGCGCCCAAAACCAGGTCCACACCTTCTATTTGCGCTATCTCCTGCGGCTTTAGCTGTGCATAACAACCGGTAATGACCACCATGGCCTGTGGGGCCCGGCGCTGAATGCGCCGTACTATCTGGCGACACTCCTTATCAGCATTATCGGTAACGGAGCAGGTATTTATGACGTACACATCTGCCTCATCCTCAAATTCCTTTTTTACAAAGCCATCTGCTTCCAGCATGCGACTAAGTGTAGAGGTCTCAGAGTAGTTAAGCTTGCAGCCCAGTGTATGGAATGCAATTGATTTTGTACTGGTCATAAAGGCTGCAAAATTACGGATAAATTGTCATCGGATATATGTATATTATTCCGTAGATTTGTTATATAAGCATATATATGAGAAAATTATTACTGATAGTGCCCTTAGCGCTAATATGGTGCATGAGTTGTAGCAAGGTAAAGAACCTGACACAGATAGAGCAGGATTTCAGCCCCTATAGCCAGGATGTGAATACAGGAGATTTTATAGATTCTGCCGCCATAGTAGCTGCAGGTGGTATTCCACCGGGGGGCTTCACGTATCCTTTCCCGGCGGTAGCAGTACCAACTAATTATCAACAAATATTAAGTCAATATAATACAAGCTCAGACAAGGTAAATTCCGTAACACTAAAAAGTACGGTGCTATCCGTTACCCAACCTGTAGGTGCACCACTCAATTTTGCAAAAGCAGTTAGCATATATCTTAGTGCTGCCGGATTACCAACCATAAGACTGGCACATAAAAGTCCCTTCCCTAAAGGACAGAATACAGTGTCTCTTGATGATACTAATGCAAATATTAAGCAGTACTTTCTTAGAGATACTATGTATGTATCTATAACAGCAACGTTTGACAGCATACCACCGAAGAATACTACTGTGAATGCTACAACGATTTTCCACTTATCAGCTAATCCGCTGAATTAGTATAATAGATAGAAATTAACCGATAAACAGAAAGGCCTCCGAAAACGGAGGCCTTTTTATATAATAAAAACAGAAGTATTACTTAGAACCGGTAGCCAATTTTAAAGGCAAATTGTACCATGGGATTTGCATCTACACCTACGTTAGAATTGTAGGAGTTATTTCTATTGGTAACGTATGACACGCCCAGCCCCAGCTCAAGGCCGAGATACAGATGAGGTGTAGGGCAAATATTCATTGAGTTGTTTACCATAAAACCAAAGATGCTATAGCTGCCACTTGAAGTATTGCCATAAGGGTCAACATACTGGCCTGTATTGCCCGCCGCTATAACAAAAGAAGGACCAACCGCGTAACGTATTATGCCATGGCTGCCTGTAGGGTAGAACTTGATACCAGGCATAAAATACCATGAAGTATAAGTGTTGTTATTGTAAGTATTGCCGTAGTAAGTATCGCTATTAGAAAAACTGGCAATAACGGGCATGTAAAAACTTATTATACCGTTTTTGTCCAGCATACGCTCATAGGAAAGCGAAATGCCAACGCCACTTTGAACATTATCGCCGGTAAGCTGCAAGGGAGCTAATGCTATAATGTTTTTACCGTATTTAGCTTCATTAGCGGAAGGTTTATGATTTTTGAACGGACTTGGCGGCATGCGGCGTCTATCTGTATTATCTTCTTCATCCTCAAATTCATCCTTGCTGCCATTTTCATATACTATCTTATCTACATCTTTTTTGTAAATGGTGTACTCTGGCCCGTTAATATTATCGGCACGTTTGTAGGAGATGTTTTTGAGATTTACAGAGATAACTTTTGCCTCAATAACATCACCGTTCTTTTTGTAAATCTTATCCTGGGCATAAGATGAAATGAACGCGACAAGGCATACCAATGTCAGCAAAACTTTTTTCAGGCTCATAAGCGTTATGTTGAAAGTTTAGGTTACGGTAAATAACAGCATTAATAATGCCAAATTCATTAATGGTACAGGAAAGAACCGTACTCACTTTCAATACGCACTTCCTTTTTATCTGCATTTTCCACGTACCCCGATATTTGAGCATCTATGCTAAAACTTTTAGCAAGTGCTACTATAGCCTCGGCGGTATCTTTATCTGTATAGATCTCCAATCGTTGGCCCATGTTAAAAACCTGGTACATTTCACGCCAGTCGGTACCTGCAGATTCCTGTATGAGCTTAAATAACGGCGGAACAGGTAATAAATTGTTCTTTACTACACGAAGTGGTTTGGGCATGTAGTGCAGTATTTTACTTTGCGCACCGCCACTGCAATGTATAATACCATGAATTTTATCGAAATATTTTTCGAGCATAGGCACCACTACCGGCGCATAAGTGCGGGTAGGGGAGAGCAGCAGCTTACCTATATTTAGCGCCGTTTCTGTGCTGTCTGTAAGGCTGTATTTACCGTTATATACTACTTCGTCGGGAAGATTTGGGTCAAGACTTTCAGGGTATCTTTTTGCGTATTCTTTTTTCAGCATTTCGTGGCGGGCGCTGGTAAGGCCATTGCTGCCCATGCCAC
>JAFDXS010000387.1 GCA_018267795.1 Bacteroidota bacterium
CATGAAAATATTTATTTAAGTTCGTCGCTTTTAGCGCTGTTTTTACATCCATTATCCGCGTATTATAGTTACAGGGTCCACTTTCGATGCTTTTCTCGCGGGGAAGAATCCCGCAGCCACAGTTGTTATTACGCCAAAGAATATCGCCTCTATATAGTGCGGTATATAAAACGACATCGGCAGGTATTTCAGCGTGCCTGCACCTATATATATTTTAGAGGCCAGCAGCGTTATACTAAAGCCTATTACTATACCCACCGCAGCTCCCATCAGCCCTATATAGATAGCCTGCTGCAAAAATATACTCACCACAGATGGCCCCGTAAATCCCGTAGCTTTCAGTATCGCTATCTCTTTTATCTTTTCGTAAATGGTCATGTTCAGTATGTTGTATATACCAAAGCCTGCCACCAACAGTATCACACCTATTACAGAGTCCAGTATTACAGCTCTTATTTTAAAAGCAGCCTTTATTTGTTCATTTGCCTGCACCCAATCCTCTGCTTTATATCCGGTTAGTATCTCCAGTTCACGTGCCACTGGTGGAGCATTGTTGTAATCTTTCAGGTTTATCTTTATATCTGTCACATAGCTGCGGTCCTTGCCCAGCATATTTTGCGACTGCGTTATATTAGCATAAGATTTTGTCTCATCTATCTGCTTTATAGTAGTAGCATATATACCTATCACACGCATTATCATGGGGCTGCCACTTGCAGCACGCACGGTTATATTGTCACCCACATGCAGGCTCAGTTTATCCGCTATTCCCTTCCCTATTAGCAATCCATTATTCACCCTGTCCAGGTCATGAAAATCACCTGCCACCATATTACTCTGCATATCAAACATCTTATCTTCCTGCACTATGTTCACCCCCGCCACACTTCCGCTTATCTGCACGCTCCCACTGTTATATAGCACATTAGCCGTTACCTGTGGTGTTACGGCTACCACCTGCGGGTTTTTCTTTATCTCATTGATAATGCCATACGGATTGGTCAAGCCCTGGTTTTCCTGTATCTGTTTCGGGTTATCCAGTATCTTGGTCGATTTATCTTTAAAGAAGTTATCCATCAGGTGCGTGTCAGCCACCTTGTTCTCATTATACAGTCGTATATGAGGCGTGGTACTGAATGACGATTTTTCAAAATAGTCATTAGTTCCCTTCATCAGCGACTGCATAAAGATGAACATAGATATGCCAAAGGTCACACCAAGTGCTGCAACCAGCGTCTGCTTCTTCCTCGCCGATAGGTAAGTGATGGCAATCTCTGTATTTACGCTCACCTTCATATTATCGTTGCTTTACTATTTTATCGTTAACCGTCAGGCCGCTCAGCACTTCCACCCATTCGTCTGATACTATACCCGTTTGTATTCCCGTAGTATCCACTTTATTACCATTCTTTTTCAGCACCTTATTATCTTTTAGCATATAGCTGTGTGGTATCAGCATTGCATTGTCCTTCCTATTAGTTATTATATTCGCCTGTAGCTGTGTCCCGGCTATTATGCCCGGCACATCCTCCACAAACTTCGCCTCCACCTTATACGATTGTGTATTATCATTAAAGTGCGGATATATTTTGCTTATCCGGGCTTCGTATGTTTTATTCTTTTGCGTGTTCAGTTCCACCAGCACTTGCTGCCCCAGTTTTATTTTATCTATACTCCCTTCATCCACATCCAGCTTCACCACTATAGAATCGGGGTTACCCAGCTGTGCAACCTGGTCGCCCTTACGTACCAGTTCTCCTTCTTTCTTAAATATCTGGTACACTCTCCCACTTCCTATAGCTGTCAGGTTATAATACTGATTACCAGCTTCCGCATTCTGCACCTGCAGCTGGCTGGTCTGGTAATCCTGCTGCGCCTTATCTGCTGCTGCTCTATAGCTCGCCAATTGGGCCCTATAGCTACTCAACGACGACTGGTAATTCAATCTCGCGTTATCATAATCCTGCTTCGATACCGAGTTCGTTTCATACAGGTGTTGGTAGCGCCCCAGCGTCACGGAGTCAGTATATAGTTTTGCTTTTGCAGCATCTATCTGAGCTTTTATTTGCTGCAGGTTGGGGGCATTGCTTGCTGCATTTATTTTTGCGTACTGCAGGTTCGTTTCTGCCAGATTCACCTGCACATGCTGTTGTTTGTTATCCAGCTTAAAGAGTACCTGCCCGTCATGCACCAGGTCATTCTCAGTCACGTATGCTTTCACTATAAAGCCATCAGATAGCGATGTCAGTATATAAGCATCTACCGGCTCTATGCTACCGGATGCAAACACTGCTTCTGTTACCGGTCCCATCTTTGGCGATGTGCTCACATATTTATCTTTACAGCTGCTCATCGCTACTAGGAGTAGTCCGGCAAATAAGTTATTAAGAAGAATTCTTTTTTTCATTTTATTAAAATGCCTGTTGGCGTATTTTTACCTGGTACAGTTGCACCAGCAGGTCCGATAAATTATTTAAATATTGGTTCTGATAAGTGATGTAATCATTAAAGGCATTCAGCCGGTCATCTATGGGCGCCACACCTGCATCGTATCTATATGATGCATGTTTATAGTTTTCAAAAGACAGTTTCATCACATCTTTCGATTTCTCCATCACGGCATTTGCCTTCTTATATCCAAGCCGCAGGTTCTCATCATTTATATCGGTTTGCTTTTGTGCATATTCGTATAGCAGTTTACTCTCCTCGTAGCTTATCTTGCTTTTCTTTGCCTGGAAGTATCTGCTGCCACCTGTAAACAATGGCCAGGTAGCGCGCAGCGACCAATATTGCGCAGGATACCATGCAGGTCCTGCCGCATCAAATGGCTCAAACTTAGTATCATTCTGCTGCGTAGAGTAGTTATACAACACCGTAAGTACAGGCACAAACGCAGCCTTTGTAGATCTGTATTGGTTCAGGCTTATCTCTGTTCTTCTCATTGCCAGTCTCACATTCGGGTCTTCTGCAAATGTTCCGTCTCCTTCACTTACTAGTTCGGCCTCCAGGCTCGATGCTATCTCCAACGAGTCACTTAGCGACATATTAAGTAATGCTTTCAGGTTGTTTGCTGCTGTCTGCATCTGGTATTGTGCACTTATATAGGTTTCCTCTGCTCT
>JAFDXS010000388.1 GCA_018267795.1 Bacteroidota bacterium
AAAATAAATGATATTGAAAATAAAATAATGAATTATAGTTAATAGTAATTTGAAATCAATGAATTAATTGTTATATTTACGAATTACGCTTTTGGTAATAAATATATATGTAGCGCTGGGTACAGCCTTAAAATGAAAATAATTTTATAAATAAAACAGTATGAAAAGAATATTACTTGTTTTTGCATTGTCAGCTTTATTTGTAAATGTTGCAAATGCACAATCTGCAAGGCAATCAGCTACAGATCCTACACGTGTGGCAGGACATTTTGATGTAATAAAAATGACAAGCAAAGGAGAGGAACACATTAATGTGAACTATTCCCTTTTCCCTGCGCCATTTTATGATATCGTGAAGATGAATCTCAATACACCTGACCCTATGGCCATGAGTATAAAGATTGTAAATACAAGCGGGCAAACAAAGCTAAGCTGGAAGCCCGATCAGGCAAATTATCGCTACGATCAGCAATTCGATATTCATGCGCTGACACCTGGTTTGTATCACATGGATATATTCGATGGCGATAATAATAAAATATACAGCGTGCCATTTACTAAAGAAGCAGGGGGCTCAATTGATCCTAATACTACAGTAAGTCCAAGCAGCAGGCACTAATTAATAACAATATTGTATTTAAAATAAATTTCGGTTCTCATGAGAAACCTTAACCCCGTTAAGATTTTTATCACCATTATTACCTGTTCTTTATTCTGCGGAGTAAATGGATATGCACAGATTGACAGCTGTAATGCTTTTTTAAAAGGCAATTACCTGGAAGTGGGTGTAAACACCACAGGTGCTTTTGGTTCAAGCGTTGCAGCGCCATCAGGCTATCATCCTAAGGGGGGATCCTCTGTTGGCAATACTTGTTACCCGTCAAATTGCGTTGCATCAGGTGCCGGGTTGGGCTTCGTAGCAGATCCCCATAAAGATGGCTGGACTGTAGGTACCCCGCCCTATTTTGGCGATTACTTCTTGCCGGGTAGTCCGCAGGAAGGCTGGAGTTTCCAGGTTGATACATTCCGAGTAGATGCATGGAATGGAAGTTCATTTTGTGGCTCTACCACTCCTTTTGGCTATTTTCCTACTACTGGCTCTGTAGTAATGCAATCAGGTTTTGGGAATGGATCTTACAGCGCAATAGCAAAAAAGCGTCAGGCTGTATGGACCGGTATATTTGACAGTATTAAAATAACCCAGAGAACACTTCTCGATACCTCTAAAGTATTCTTCACTGTATATGAAACAATAGAAAACCTTAGTGCTGAAACTAAGAGAGGACTTTACTATTTAAGAACTGTGGATCCTGATAATGATGAACCTGAACCAGGTGGCGGATTTAGCACAAACAATACTATAGTGTATAAATTGCCAAATGACAATCACGCTACACTTGTATCGGCAGTTGGTGCTACGGGTGCTTATCTGGGTTTAGGTACGCTGGACTGCAGGGCAAAATGTTTTATTATAAATTCAGGACTTGATCCTCAGCCGGCAAGTGATGGCTATGGTCATGGTCTGCAGGATATGTATGCAGGGGATAACAGTTTTTACACATATTCGGGATCTCATAGTGCCGATCAGGGTATTGGGCTTGTATTTAACCTGGATTCATTGGTTGCAGGCGGCTGTACAAGTTTTGCCTATGCTTATATATTAAGTACAGCAGACCTTCAAGCCGCATTTGCATCTACAGCCCCTAACTGGTCTGCATATGGTGATACCTCAGCTTATTTAAGTGGTGATACGGCAGCTGTTTGTAAGAATAGTATTGTAAACATGACCATTCTTAATGGCGGATGTCACGACTGGTATTGGACTTCATCTACAGGAAATTCGATTTTCCCTAACTACGGTACTACTGTGAGTGTACAAATGGATAGCACCCCTGCTAAACTGCGTGCTATCGGCAGCAACGGTTCATGTATACCGGATACGGTAGATATGACCATTATACCTAACATAGTTATCAGGCCTACGGTTGATCATATATATTATTGCAAGGGCACTACAGGTGGCCCGGTTACCGCAACTGCGCCGCCGGGTACAACTCTCCGCTGGTATCTGAGTATGGATCCTGCAGATACAGGTACTTCAATTGCTCCTACACCGCGCACTGACTCTATAGCTACTTATACTTACTACGTAAGTGCCGTGTCCCCTAAATGTATTAGTGAGCGGGTGCAGGTATTGGTAACAGTTAATCCGCCGCCGCCAAAATTAGTGGCAAGCAATAGTGGCATGGCATGTCTTGGAGAAGACGCGCAGTTGTCAGCTAACTATATAGATCGTTCTCAATACTACTGGCATGGTCCTAACGGCTATAAAGCAACAGGTCAAAATCCATTTGTAAATAAGGTAGTTGCTGCAGATTCCGGGATGTATGTGGTAATAGATTCCCTGTACGGGTGTCCTACGCAGATAGACAGTACGCTGCTTTGGGTAAACAATCTTTATTCTAAGGTGAAAACTAATAAACCTTCAGCTTGTATAGGGGATACACTGTATCTTGATTTCGGCGGCGCAGCCCCTGGCAATGACAGCAGCTTGTTCCAATGGAGTTTTGCTGATGGCACACTTGTTAGCGGCGACCCAACAGGCAAGAGCAAAGGACCTTATGTGGTAAGGTGGGATACAGCTGGTAATAAATATGTAACGCTTATTTCTAAGAACCTGCGTTGCGTATCAAAAGTAATTGATACTATACCTGTAGTATTTGCACCACAGGTAGCATTTAATATGCCTAAGGATATATGTATCAACGATACGGTGACACTGCGTGTGGCTGACTACAGCCTTACCAATGCCAACAAGTTTATGTGGAACTATGGCGGCGGTATGGAAACAAGCTCAGGCACTACCAGCAGCGGTGTAGATTATGTAACCTTTAACAGTACCGGTACTAAAATACTGACACTGGCCATTGCCTACCCGCAGTGTATCCGCGCACCATTTGCCGATACGGTACAGGTGCATCCATACGCCACGGCGCATGCTACAGCTAGCAGAACAGATATATGTGCCGGCGACAGTATAGTATTTACGGCAGATACCTTTAGCAAGTACAGGTACAAATGGAGCCCTGCTCAATACTTTAAAGGCCCGGG
>JAFDXS010000389.1 GCA_018267795.1 Bacteroidota bacterium
ATACGGTTTATCACATTCTCCTTGAGCACACCTTTATTATAATCTTCAAAGATCAACACATCAGGCTTTACTCTTTGCAAAAACCTTAAAACTAAATCTATGAACGCATGTTCCTCTTCCAGAAACAATTCATCAGTTATCTCATCATCTATGCGCAGCATCTGCTGCTGGCGGCTCATTATACGTGTCTTGGTAGTGGTGGGTCTTTGCTTACTAAGCATTAGCAAATCACTGCTGATGTCCGCCTCCTCTACCAGCTTTTTCAGTAGCACACCGTCGCTATCATCTCCTATCACACTTGCTATGGTCACTTGCGCTCCCAGTGCTTTGCAATTCAATGCCACATTTGCAGCACCACCCAAGCGACTCTCACGTTTGTTTAGCGCCACTATGGGCACAGGAGCTTCAGGCGATATACGTTCTACATCGCCCCACCAGTATTTATCCAGCATTACATCACCCACCACTACTACATGCAGGTCGTTCATTCGCTCAAATAGCTGTACCAATTCTGTCTTATTCATTCGTTTTGCCTTTCTTTTCCAAGAAATAATATATTGGCACCCCTGCCAGCACTATGATCAACCCCGGCCATGTATATGCAGGTTTATAACGCAGCAATACAAGACAGATGAAGGACGCTAATAAAATGTACACCAAAGGTATAACAGGGTATCCAAATGCTTTATATGGCCGTGGCATATCAGGCTTTGTTTTACGAAGCTTAAAAATGCTCGCTATAGTAAGGATATAAAATATCAGCACCGTGAAGATGATAAAATCCAACAGGTCGCCATACTTACCACTCAGGCACAATGCTGATGCCCATATACACTGCATCCACAAGGCAGCAGCAGGCACTCCTTTTTTGTTGAGTTTTTTAGCCGCCGGTAAGAATAAACCATCATTTGCCATAGTGTAATAAACCCTCGCGCCGGATAAAATAAGTCCATTATTACACCCAAACGTTGACACCATGATCATTAATGCAATAAGTATAGTCCCCACCGATCCGAATATTTTCAGAGAGGCCGCCACCGCAACCCTGTCAGATGGCGCGTTAGCTATCTCACTTATGCTCATCACATTCAGGTACATCAGGTTCATAGACACATATAATATGGTTACCACCAGCGTACCTATAAAAAGGCTTAATCCTATATTTCTTTCAGGGCGCTTTATTTCGCCCGCTATAAAAGTCACATTATTCCATGCATCACTGGAGAACAAAGCACCTACCATAGACACACACATTGCCACCACCAAAGCCATAGCCGGCAAGCCTTCATGGGTTATCATTCCGGGTGTCACTGAAATTTTCTTTGCCATCCAGGCAGTATCCCAGTTGCCATGCCATACTGAATTATTCTTCACCAATACAAATCCAAAAATAACTAAGGCTGCCATTGCGGCAATCTTCGTGAAAGTAAATATGAACTGTATCCATTTACCATTCTTTACTCCGGACGTATTAATAAACGTAAGCAAAACAATAACACCAATTCCAAGTAACTGTGCAGCAGTGATGTGAAAACCTGTAGCCTGGCCAATAAGTATATTATCCTCACCGAGGGAAGGTACCAGATATCCGGTGAATTTAGCAAAGGCAACACCTACCGCAGCTATAGTTCCCGTCTGTATCACAGCAAAAAAAGACCAGCCATACAAAAAACCATATAGCTTGCCAAATGCTTCTCTTAAATACACATACTGCCCACCCGCCTTAGGAAACATGCCACTTAACTCACCATAGCTTAGCGCAGCCGCCAATGTGATAAACCCGGATATGAGCCATACTACTATAAGCCAGCCTGCACTGCCTACTGTCCGTGCAATATCAGCACTAACAATAAAAATGCCTGAGCCTATCATGGAGCCAATAACAAGTAGTGCTCCATCAAGCAATGTCAGCGACCGCTGAAATGATGAATTGTTTTCCAAGAAAAATTATTTCAGGAAAAATACTATTTATTTTTCTTTATATCATTACCGGCATTAGCACGCTCGTTCATCCCTTTTATCACATCATTGGTAATGTTCAGGTCCTTATTGCCATACAAAACGGAACCTGCACCGTAAGAAAGAATGTAATCGTAGTGTTTATCTTTATTATAGTCTACAAGGAAGCTATCAAGGCGGGACTTAAGATCTTTATTAAAGTCGTCCTGTTCTTTCATCAACTGCTCTGTAAGTGCCTGCTTGCGGGTTACATAGCTCTGTTGCATCTGTCCCAGTCTCTTTTGTGCAGCTTCATAGTCCGGCTTAGTAAGAGTGCCTGCCTGTGCCTTACTTTGCACATCTGCAGCGTCTGCCTCCATCTGCTGTTCAGCACGTGCCAGCTCCGCATTCATTGCATCCTGGTGTTTCTTAAATTCGTCTTTTTTAACTTTTATATAGTTAGAGTTAGATTCCAGAGAATCAATATCTACATAAGCGATCCTTGTTGTAGCAGCACCTGCAGAAGCCGGGCCTGCACTTGCAACAGTTTCAGTTTTTTTGTTGCCTGAAAAATGCAGTATAAAAAGAATAACTACACCAATAAAAGCCAGTGTACTTAAAACAGAGGAGAGACTTTTCATCTAAAGGAAATTGTGTGAATTGATTAAATTATAACAGCTTATTTGCGCTCAAAAATAATATCTTAAGAGCTATGTTGCACCTGTTTCTTTCTTAAAGTTATGTTTAATTAAAAAAGGCTATCCTTTTACAGATAGCCTTAAAATTATTTAATAGAATTATTACTGAAGCTTGAATACGATAGGCAAAGTAAAATACACTTTTACTGCATGTCCATTTTGCTTACCAGGCTTCCATTTAGGCATTGCAGACAATACACGTTTAGCTTCTTCATCACAACCTCCGCCTATACCTTTTAATACGCTTATATCACTAACACTGCCATCTTCATTTACCACGAACTTCAAAACTACACGGCCTTCAATGTTATTTTCCCTTGCAGCATCCGGGTAACGTAAGTTTTTACCAATAAAGGAATTAATATCAGTTGATGGTTCCGGCATTTGTTCCACATAAGAGAATATCTGCGGAGCAGGAGCTGATACGGCCCCAGTGCTTGGCTTATCACCAATTCCCG
>JAFDXS010000038.1 GCA_018267795.1 Bacteroidota bacterium
ACCCTTTACTGCTGAAGATCAGAAATTTGAAATAGGCAAAGCACAAGTACTTGCTGAAGGTACTGATGTGAGCATAATAGCCTGCGGCCACCTGGTATGGATAGCCGTAGAAGCTGCTAAAATACTCGCAGAGCGCGGCATATCCGTAGAGCTGATAAACATGCATACCATAAAGCCACTGGACGAAGCAGCGATAATAAAATCACTGAAGAAAACAGGTTGTGTAGTAACTGCCGAAGAACACCAGCAAAATGGTGGCCTTGGCGATAGCGTAGCAAATGTAGCCAGCCGCGAATGCCCGGTACCACACGAATATGTAGCTGTGAAAGATACTTTTGGCGAAAGCGGAAAGCCTACAGACCTGCTGCAGAAATATGGCCTTACCAAAGAAAATATTGTAGCTGCTGCCGAAAAAGCAATGGCGCGCAAGAAAGCTTAGAGTATCATGCCCCGCAGTATCTGCACGATCTGCGTTTTTTCAAGAGGTTTTACAAAATAGCCTGCTACATTGCTGTAGTTAATAGACTGCTGCCTGTCCAGCTCACTGGTGGAGGAGGAGAGGATTACTACTTTGTAATACATTTCGCGTGCCTTCATACCCTCCAGAAACTCCCAGCCATTCATCAATGGCATATTGAGGTCAAGGAAAATAATATCCGGCTGTATGGAGTCCAATGCATCGAGGGCAGCCTGGGAACTGGTAAAATCTGTAACGGTAGCCTCAGGCATGGCTGTATTAATGAGGCGCTTCATTATAAAGTTTGCAATAGGCGCATCGTCTACCAGCACTATTTTTTTCATTATATTAATTCCTAAACTTTTATGCGTAAAGGCATGTCAAAAAAAGTCCTTCCGTATTTTTCTAATACGGTCGAAGATACTTTTTATTTAGAAAAAAAATAGCGGTGCAGCCTAAAAACAATTTTTTAAAATTACTTAACCAGCAATGCCTTCTTGTATTCGCGCAGGCAACGCTCACGGGCAACTTCGTGCTCTACTATAGGCAGCGGATAAGTAAGCTCATCATACTCGGGCACCCAGCGTTTTATATATTCAAGATTAAAATCAAATTTTTTTGTTTGTATATAAGGATTAAAAATACGAAAGTGAGGGGCCGCATCGCAGCCTGTACCGGCACTCCATTGCCAGCCACCATTGTTTGCAGCAAGATCATAGTCCATCAGCTTTTCTGCGAAGTATGCCTCACCCCAGCGCCAGTCTATTAATAAATGTTTGGTAAGAAAGCTGGCTGTTATCATGCGCACCCTGTTGTGCATATAGCCTGTTTCATTTAGCTGGCGCATACCTGCATCCACTATAGGGTAGCCTGTTTCGCCTTTGCACCATTTTTCAAATTCTTTTTCGTTGTTGCGCCAATGTATCTTGTCATACTGTTCCTTGAACGACTTATTTACTACCTGCGGAAAATGCCAGAGGATCATTTGGTAAAACTCCCGCCATATCAATTCATTTAATAATGTGGCATTTAGTTTTTTTACTTCAGCAGCTAGTTCACGAATGCTGATAGTGCCAAAACGCAGATGCACGCTAAGCCGCGTAGTGCCATGCTGTGCAGGAAAATCGCGTGTAGCGGAATAGTGTTTAGCCACATCTTCATCCAGCTTTGCAGGCGGTATGTCATAAGCTACATCTTTAAATCCTAATACCTCCAGCGAAGGCATGCGATGCGGCGCATGTGTATAAAAGTGCCTGGCATATTTCTCTACAGGGTAAGGCTTCAGGTAAAAGTCATTTAGTTTTTCCTTCCAGCGTTTGCTGTATGGCGTGTACACTGTGTACGGTTCACCATTGTCTTTCACAATCTCTGCCTGCTCAAATATTACCTGGTCTTTATAGCTGTGGAGCACTATGTGTTGCGTTGCCAGGTAGTCCTTGATTTCCTTGTCACGTTTAGCGGCGTATGGCTCGTAGTCATTGTTGGTGTACACTGCTGCTATATTATATTCGGCCACCAGCTTTTTAAAGCATTCCATAGGCGTGCCATGCAGGACATGCAGCGTACTGCCTTTTTTCTCCAGTTGCTCCTGCATTTTTAGCAGGCAGTCGCGTATAAAGACGAGGCGTTTATCTTCTCTATTCTTTAGATCATCTAATATATTAGTATCGAATATGAAGACGGGCACCACGGGGTGACCGGAATGCAGTGCATGGTACAGGCCCGCATTATCATGCAGCCTTAAGTCGCGCCTGAACCAGAATATGCTTACTGCAGTGCTCATATACCTACAACAATTTGATAGACTTAATGTTCATATACGATGAACAGCAGATATAAAACTCAAAAAGTAGCTGATTTTTATAAATTTTATCTTGTTTTGCATAATATTGACACAAGCCGGTTTTTTAAATGGACAATAAGCAAAGCATAGCCCTCTCGATAGTAGTACCTGTTTTTAATGAAGAACTCATTATAGAACAACTGGTAAGCAGGATGACGGCTGCTGCCGAAAGCATAACGCCGCAATACGAAATAATATTTGTAAACGACGGTAGCCGCGACAGCAGCCTGCTGAAGCTGAAAATGGCTTGTGAGCAAAACAGTAAACTGCATTACATAAGCTTCTCCCGCAACTTCGGGCACCAGATAGCCATAAGCGCCGGTATGGACTATGCCAGCGGTGCTGCAATAGTAACTATAGATGGCGACCTGCAAGACCCGCCTGAGCTCATAGCCGACATGTATAAAGAATACCTGGCAGGCAGCAAGGTGGTATATGCCAAACGCAGCAAGCGCAAAGGCGAGACTTTCTTTAAGCTGTTTACCGCCAAAATGTTTTACAGGCTCATGGCCAAAATGGTATCTTTTGAGATCCCGCTGGACGTAGGTGATTTTCGTCTCATAAGCAGGGATGTACTGGAGTACCTGAAGAGAATGAAGGAGTATGATAAGTACCTGCGCGGCCAGATAGCCTGGCTGGGCTTTAAGAGCAGCTACGTCACCTACGAGCGCGATGAGCGCAAGTTTGGCACTACTAATTATCCCTTTAAGAAAATGCTGCGCCTGGCCTTTAATGGCATAACGGCCTTTTCCGATTCACCGCTGAAGGTGGCTACCAATATGGGCTTTTCGGTATGCATTATCTCGTTCTTTATAGCTATGTATGCGCTGTATGGTTATTTCTTCGGCCATAATACAGTGCCTGGCTGGGCCTCTACCATTATCAGCGTTACCTTCCTGGGCGGGGTGCAGCTTTTATCGCTGGGCATAATAGGGGAGTATATAAGCCGTATAATAAATAATGTGCGCGACAGGCCGCTATACGTGGTGGACCAAAGCGACCTGGATAAGACCGCACAGCAGTAAGATCATCTCCTGGCATCCAGTATCTCCTGCAGAATGGCGCGATTTTTTGCGTCTTCTCTTCTGCGGCGTGCAGCCTTTACTGTCTTCATACGCTGGTAAATAATAAAGGCTATGAGTACTAGGCCTGTTAGAATAATATACTTCACATATAATATTTGAGCTGCAATAATAATAAATGATATTAATTTAATACACGATTTTTTGCATAAGTTTCATGCGTTAAAATTTAGATGAATGAAGTCATTATTGCTGTTGTTAATAGTATCACTCACGCCACATGCTTATATATATAAGGTAACGCATGGGGTGGTGCTCTACACCTATGCGCGGGATATATATGGCAGCTATGCGCCCTACCGGAAAACTATTTTTACCGGCAACAACAGCTACGATTTTTTTGAAAGCACTGATGAGCTGAACATAAGCTATGCCTCTACCTGCCCCGATGCAAATAACGGGTACCTGCAAACGCTTATCAACAACGACTATACAAAACGGGGCATTGCCAACAATGCCGCACTAAGCAAATACTACCGGAAGAAGAGTACCGATATAGGCAGTGTGGACTATACCCTGCATAGCAACTATGTGTATAATAAACTGAATGAGGATACACTCTATATAGCCTATGCATTTGACGGTGAAGTAATAAAAATGGATGCGGCAGTATGCGATAACTTCCTGATGCTAATGCATAGCTGCCTCGTCCCCTCGAAACCTCTGAACTACCCCATGACCTTCCTGTACCGGGTAAATGAAATGTATGAAGCACCAAAGGCTTTCCTCGACCAACTGCTGCTAAAGAAGTCGCAGCGGAATATGATTAAGGTGTCTTATTGTGAGTAATTGTTGGCGTGCAGGACACACCCTAATCCCTCGAAAGGGTAACTATACCCAGTTGCACGCACGGATATAATATGAAACTAAAGTAGAATATTGTCGGTTGTCCACCATAGGTAAATCAAAAAGAATAATACTATAAGGATAAGCGCTATAATGTAACCTCGATATTTTTTCATTACTTTTTATTGGCTTTTTTCTTAGAAAATGATATATCGGTGTGTTTGTAATAATCCAAAAGTTGATATCTTTCCTTGTAAGTCAGGTTTATGTATAAAGCGTCGTTTATCGTACTCTTCATTTTTTTCATCTATTCGACATATGGGCAAACTTGCATGCATACCAATCTCTCAAAGAAATATAATTTTAAAGAAAGCCTTTATCGTCCGACGCCAGGCGTTGATAATGAAATAATTTCTGTTACTGTAAGGGTAATTGATAAGCTAAGTAAAAAGCAAATTCAAGAAATTATCATTAAACCAAGTTTTGTTTTTTCTGATGTCTTTGTGAATTGTAATAGCGTGCGTTCATACACAACAGGGGTTAATAAAAATAAAAAAATTATAGATAATGACTTCGGTGATATTATTGTCGCTGATTTCAATTTTGATTCTAAAGAAGATTTTGCCTTAAAAGAAGATTCGGGTGGTAACTCAGGTCCCACATACAATTTTTATATTCAAAATTCTAATGGTCGCTTTGTCCTTGATACTTTTCTTACCAATCAAATGGGTTTTTTCCCCTCACATATTAATAGATCAAATAGAACGCTCGTAGCCTCATGTGTCGCAAACGCTTACCGGGTCTGTGAAACTACATATAAGCTTGATGCAAAAGGAACTAATTGGAAGAAAATAAAGCGCAGATTTATTCCCGACTAGCCGATAAAAAAGGGAAACAATTTCTTCTTTCCCCGATGAGTCTTGCAACCGAGACCATCAAGGCACTATCGCTGAAATAAGCAAATTAGCTTAATTTGGTTTTTGAGGATGTTTTAATGCGTGATGCCATGAGTGGTTAAAGGTTTGTTTTGAAAGACTCTGATGAGATGCGTTCTTACTGCCTACCAAGCACCAAGTTTAGGAACAACTGAATCTATAATATTATTTTGGATGTCGTTGTCGGTGTGCACAATACTTCTACCAAGCCAATCAGGAGATTTCCTCATAAAAAAACCTAAACGTTGTGAATAATAAAGATAGAGTTCGGCATCTGTAGTCTTACTTTTGTTTATGTAGTATTTCCGGACAATTATTTTAGCCTTCCCAACCAAAATAGTAGTATCTCTAATAAAACGCTGAATGTCATACCCTTCCATTAATACAGCTCTAAAATGAACGTAATGCTTATGCGAACTGTTGACTTCTAATATTTCAGTATAGTTTGAGTTATACGCATCTATCTGCCTAACAGAATCCCCGGAATAGGTCGTTATTCGCGAAAAGTATATAGTATCATTTCCGATAGAACTTCGTTCTGCCCAATAGTAATTCCCTAAATTTTTATTGCTTTTTGCAACTTTATTTGGTGTGTGTTCTTTTACATCTTTACAAGAGAAAGTTGTAAATAAGGTGAGAAGCCAAGGGTAAATAAGCGTTTTGAGGCTCATAAAAAACTTTATCAATAAAATGCAAGAAATGAATAATTCCATAACAATTCATCAAAGCTAAGTGCATGGGCTGGGGACATGTCTCGCTGGTGCTCGACATGGCGGGCTTCTTTCCCCCATGGGTCTTCCGACCGGAGACCCATGGGCATCATGGCGCTATTGCTGAAATAAACAACTCCACTTTGGGATTTAGTTGGTTAAGGCAGACATTCAGCCGCAATCTTAGCACTTTAAGCCCTTCCGGACGCTATCCAATGGCATGATCTTAGAGAACATTATAAAAACTATTGATTATGTTTTTCATGGCGTGGGTAGTATTTTTTGTAGCTGTAGTTTTCGTTGGCTATCTGGTATTTTTTCGTAAAAAGAATAAAAAGACAGATAAAGACATACACACCAGGTAATGGCCGAAAGCAGGCATGCAAGCTAATAATTGAAATAAGAATTTCTTTCCCCACAAGGTCTTGAATTTTTAATTTCGACTTTTTAATTGCTAAATGTGGACATCTTTATTTGGAACCCGCTTGTTAATAATAGTATCTTACACTGTCCGTTTAACATGAAAACGGCCCCCGCTCTTTGACATACTGTAAACCCTAATCAGGATTATCTAGATAATCCTATAAACCATTTTCTGCACGCCGCAGCCATATTAGCTTATCCTAAATGCGACATTTTGCGACATTTTGTAACATTTTTGTCCATCAATGTTACTTTTTATAAAATCATCATAACTCAATACTGGCAAACATTTCAGCTATTTGCTGCTAACAAAATGTCCCAAAACTATTTTTCATCCCAATGTGACATTCTTAAGTAATGAGCAAAAAAATGAGCTGCAATTTGCAGCTCATTGAAACAGACTTATATAAACTTAAGCTTACGCCAGCATTTCTGAAATAGCGCTTACCAGCTCACTGCGGGTAAGAGGTACACCCTTTATCTTATTGTAGCCAATAGCATCTACCAGGTATTTATCACGAATGATCTTTATTAGCTGGCCATTGTTCAGCTCAGGTATCAATACTTTCTTATAGTTGTGTAGTATATCGCCGAGATTGCTGGGGAATGGGCGCATATGGCGCAGGTGCGCATGTGCTACCGATTTGCCCTGAGACTGAAGTGTGGCAACTGCACTCTTAATAGCACCATAGGTTGAGCCCCAGCCAAGCACCAGCACATCGCCTTTCTCAGGGCCGCTATCCAGCGTTTGCTGTGGTATATAGTTGGCTATCATATCCACTTTGGCCTGGCGTATCTTCACCATGCGTTCGTGGTTATCCGGGTCGTAAGAAACGTTGCCGGTAATATCTTCTTTCTCCAGTCCCCCTATGCGATGCTCGAGGCCCGGAGTGCCGGGTACAGCCCAGGGGCGCACCAGCTTTTCATCGCGCAGGTAAGGCATAAACTTAGGCTCGTCTTCACTCAGCGCTTTCTTAAAGATCACTTCTATAGGCTTCAGGTCGCTTGTTTGCGGGTAAAGCCATGGCTCGGCACCGTTAGCTATATAGCCATCGCTCAGCAATATTACCGGGGTCATGTGCTGCACGGCTATGCGCACCGCCTCATAGGCTGCAAAAAAACAATCGCTGGGTGAGGATGCCGATATAACCGGCAGCGGGCTTTCGCCATTACGCCCGTAGTATGCCTGCAGCAGGTCGCTTTGCTCTGTCTTAGTAGGTAAGCCGGTAGATGGGCCGCCACGTTGTATATTGACCACCAGCAGCGGTATCTCCAGCATCATGGCCAGGCCAAGCGCCTCAGTCTTGAGCGCCATACCGGGGCCTGATGTAGTAGTGATACCCAGGCTGCCACCATAGGCAGCACCAATAGCAGCTGTAATGCCTGCTATCTCATCTTCGGCCTGGTAAGTGCGTATGCCAAAATTCTTATGGCGAGCCAGCTCATGCAGGATATCTGATGCAGGTGTAATAGGATAAGTGCCCAGGAAGATAGGCAGGTTAGCCATCTCTGATGCAGCTATAAGGCCGTAAGTGAGGGCGGTATTACCAGTTATATTCCTGTATTTGCCGGCCGGCAACTTTGCCTTCGATACCTTGTAGCGGCTTGCAAAAGCCTCTACCGTATCGCCGTAATTGTAGCCTGCCTGTAGTGCCTTTATATTACTATCGAGAATATCAGGTTGTTTGCCAAACTTGTCGTGAAGGAATGAGAAGGTGCTGGTCATATCCCTGTTGTAGAGCCAATAAAGAAAGCCCAGTACAAACATGTTTTTCGCACGGTCTTTTTCCTTGGTGCCCAGCTGTATATCTTTCAGCGCTTCGCGCGTAAGCTTGGTAACATCTATTTTATGCAGCTCGTAGCCCTGCAGGGAGCCATCTTCCAATGGGTTCACGCCCTCAGGATAGTTGGCCAGGCGCAGGTTCTTATTATCAAAGCCATCAGTATTGGCAATGATAATACCTCCCTGTTTCAGGCCTTTCAGGTTCACCTTCAGTGCAGCGGCATTCATAGCCACCAGCACATCGCAGGTATCACCCGGCGTAAAGATGCGCTGGCTGGAAAAATGCAGCTGGTAACCGCTCACACCTGGCAGCGTGCCCTGCGGTGCGCGTATCTCAGCCGGGAAATCCGGGAAGGTGGAAAGATCATTGCCTATAAGGGCGGTATTATTAGTAAACTGACTGCCGGTGAGCTGCATACCATCACCGCTATCGCCGGCAAATTTTATCACAACATCCTCAACGACCTGTGTAGGAACTGACATAATATTAAAATAGGGCACAAAGGTAGGCATTTTGATAATGTTAGCTATTTCATAATAATTTATATATCTATATAGAAAAACATGAAATAGCTTATTTTCGTTCGTAATCAGAATAATAAATCACACTTTTGGCGGGAGGTGTAACGTATCTAATCTTCAGGCATTTAGTGTAGGTTTGCCACCGAGTCAATAATTTCATGCGCGCATTTCGTTTTTTCATATTTCTATCTGTTATTGTTTTCTCTGTAAAGGTCTTTGCCCAAAAAGAACCTGAGAAGAAACAACCTCGTATACTGATACTGCTGGATGAATCGAGCAGCATGATAGAAAAATGGGAAGGAGGCAAGCCAAGGTATAAGGTGGCAGGAGAAATAATACTGCGCCTGATGGACAGCCTGTATAAGCTCAATGACCAGTCGGAATTTGCGCTGCGTGTATTCGGGCACCAATACCCTGTGCCGGAGCATAACTGCTACGATACCAAAAGGGAAGTAATGTTCAGCAAGGACAACTATACGCAGATGTCCCTGCGCCTGGCAGATATAAAACCACTGGGTGTAACGCCAATAGCCTATGCCCTGAAGGAAGCGGCCGAGAACGACCTGGTGAATGAAGATCAGTATGCCTACAGTATAGTGCTGCTGACTGATGGTGGAGAAAGCTGCGGCGGCGATATATGTGATGTGGTGAAAAAGCTGCTGGACCGCAAAATATTCTTTAAGCCCTATATACTGAGCCTGGTAGACTATGCACCGCTGCGCACGGAATACGCCTGCCTGGGCTCTTACTTGCAGGTAGTGAATGATAAAGATATTCCCAAGGCCATTGATAGTATCGTTACCTCCTTTCGCCCTGCTATGACCCTGACTACTGCTGCGTATAAGAAATTCCTGGAGAGCAAGATACCTGCACCAAGCGCGCTGCAGATAAATATACCTACTGTAAAAATAAAGACCGAAGAGCCGCAACCGGAGCCTGTGAAGAAGGTAGAAGTACCTGTGGTAAAAGCCCCGGTACCGGATATAAATAATGTAGCAACGCACAAAACGACCGAGATAAAAGAACAACCTGTAAAAGCCCCTGCACCAACAAAAGTAGCCGTGCCGGATGTAGCAAAACTGCCTGAAGAGCCAAGAGTGATAATGGTACCGGATATAAAAGCACTGCCTAAACGACCTAAGACCTACCTGGCAATGCACTATGCATCTGAATCTATAAACAAGCTGAAAGTGCCGGCAACAATAGCCATGCAGCCTGAGCCAAAGCCTGTGGTGGAAACCTTTACCAAACCCACCCCACCACCGCCTCCTGCACCTAAACCAAAACCCGTAGTAAAACCCAAACCCACCCCACCTACCCCGAAGCCAAAGCCAACTGCAAAAAAAGAGGAGCCTGATAATAATTACGTAATTACCACTACTGATGCAAAAGAAACATTGCTGGAAGTATACTTTGAAGATAGCAAGGGAAATATGTATCACTCCACCCCACAGATAGTATTAAGTGATCCGCGTACAGGTAATGCAATGAAAACCTTTTATCGCACGGTAGACGCAAAGGGTAATCCAGATCCTCAGAGGATTCCTGCAGGCACATACAATCTGACTGTAACAAATGGAAGAACGCATGATCACAATATCGAGATACAACCAAACAAAGACAATAAGGTAATTATACAGATAAAAAATTCTTCACTGGGTTTTGAATATAGTCCAAACAAAAAGAGACCGGTTACAGAATTCAAAGCTCTGGTGACAATGCGCGAAATAGGAGGAAGGCAAGAAACACAGCAATGTACAGACAGAATTGAATATGAGCCAGGTACTTACCATGTAAGTGTAAATACCTTCCCGCCTACGGAAAGGTATATAGACCTGGATATGGAAAGTGAAGCTGTAATTACAATTCCGGAGCCGGGATGGGTGCAGATAACTAATACAAATCCATTGGGTAAAGCAACATTTTATACCGTACGCGGTGATCAATATCTTCCCTTCCACAAAATGAATGTGGATGGGGTACCGGCCAGTCAGAAATTGCGTTTGCAGCCCGGCCCTTATAAGGTGCATTTTATAAAAGACCCTAAGATGCCGCTGGCAGATGAAACAGTTATTGACTTTAGGGTAAATAGCAATGAAACTACTGAAGTGATATTGAAATAATAATGGCGCAGATAAGTATAAAGGAAATAAAAGTAAACACACCTGAATATGAGCAGGTGTGGGAACTGCGCGAGGAAGTATTGCGCAAACCTTTAGGCCAGTCATTAAAGAACGATGACCTG
>JAFDXS010000390.1 GCA_018267795.1 Bacteroidota bacterium
AACTGGCAGGTATAAGCAGAAGCGTACATAAAAGCCAGGGAGCGGGTACACCAAGTGTACCCGGCATACAGCAGGAGTACTTTAAAGTAATAGATGGGGATACTTTATCCGAATCTTTATTTGATGGTATAGACTTTACCTGGAACAGGGTAGGCAGAGATGACATAGGCAATGATATACAGGAGGTGCTGGAGCAATTCAATTACAACCATCCTGATGAAAGCCTACCGGCATTGCTTGCCATTCGCAAGAAGATAGCGACTGTGAAAGATGAATACTGGCGTAATGAAAAACTGCAGGAAGTGGACCGTATAATACTGCATTGTAGTGGCCTGCTGGCTGAACTATATACCAAACAGCAGCAAACAGTTGCTGGCACTACATTACCATTCACGCTAAATGTTATAGCACGCTCGCATACACCTCTACGAGTAAAAGCAATACTATGGCCGGGCAGCGATACAAGCATGAATGTGAAAATAAGTACAGACTCATTATTTACATTCGAGCATAACATTACTATCCCTGCATCAACACCTGTTACGGAGCCATATTGGTTATCTCAGCCCAGCACTTCAGCTGCTTACTATGCTATCCCCAATGATAGCCTGATAGGCATGCCGGAAGCGCCTAATAACCTGAACGCCATAATAAAACTGAAAATAGGCGATGAATCTTTTGATGTGAAAGTACCGCTCTCCTCCAAAAGGCTGGACCCTGTAAAGGGCGATGTAGTGGAAGCACTGCGTATAGTGCCGGATGTAATACTAGATTTCACTACTTCATTGTTAATAACTAATGTAGATGGCTCAGTACAAACGGCTGTGCATGTACATTCATTCAAAAATATTAATGATGCTACACTAACCATAAATGGTGAGAAAACGTACACAAAGAATATCGCGCATATTAACTTAAAGGAACAAACTGATACCATTATCCCACTCAACTTTACGCCAAAGGAAAGTATGGATATGGGTAAAGGAGACTATTACCTTACTGCATCTGTACAGGCAGGTGGCAGAACTTATGACAAGTCACAGCATCTTATTCAGTACAATCATATTCCTACCCTGCAATACTTTACCAATGCATATACCCGGGTACTGCGCAAAAACTGGAAATGCACTGTGAACCGAGTGGGAGTAATAGAAGGCCCCGGCGACTATACCGTTAACTTCCTACGCCTTGCAGGCCTGCAGGTAGATGTGCTGAAGGAAAGCGACTTTAGTAACCCTGACAGGTTAAAAAAATACGATGCGATTATTACCGGGATACGAGCTGTGAATGTAGAAAAACGCATGGCCTTCTGGATGCCGGCATTGATGCAATATGTAAAGAATGGCGGCACCCTGGTAATGCAATATAATACTCTGCAAGACCTTGCTACTACTAAGGTTGGGCCTTACCCCATTACCTTATCTACCCAGCGCGTAACCGAAGAAGATGCTAAAGTAAAATTCCTGCATCCTGACAGCCGCATACTTAACTACCCTAATAAAATAACTGATGAAGATTTTAATGGCTGGGTACAGGAACGTGGACTATACTTTGCTTCGAAATGGGATAATAACTATACCCCGCTGTTTGAAATGAATGATACGGGCGAGCAGCCGATGGACGGCTCTACGCTGTATACACGCTATGGCAAAGGAAACTATATATACACAGCCCTGTCATTAAACAGGCAGATACCTTCAGGCAATAAAGGAGCTATAAGATTACTGATGAATATGCTATCTATTGGCAAATAATTATCTTAATTTTAATAGCAAATATGCACAGGCATTATGAACAAAGGACTAAAATTTAGTGCGGTATTATTTCTTACACTTGCATCTATATTTATGTATAGCTGCAAAAAGGATAGCAATACAAAAAGCAAAACAAGATTAACTTTTACCGCGTCCGGTTCATCATCCATTGGCGACCCTTTTACATTTCAGAGCAATGCCCCTTCGGGCAGTACTTACTTATGGAAGTTTGGCAATGGCGACCAATCTACTGCTGCAAATCCTACTTATACTTATAACCAGAAAGGCACTTATATAGTAACACTGCAAATAAACGGCAGCAGTGATACATTAGACAACTATACAAAAACCATTTATATAAGCATAGGTGGCTCCAATATGCTGAAGATTGCCAACACATGGACATGGAAGGCGCATCGTGAGTTTCGCTCCAGCGGCATCTTGCCTGATACAAGCTATGATATGAATGATACCTCTTTTGCAATAAGCCTGGTGAGTGACACGAGCATTAATACATGGGGCAATACATTAAAATATTATGTACCGGCTGGATTTACGCATAATAGCAGGACTATCGATTTGAGTATGGGCAATGTGACTGATTCAAGTTCATTTTTCCTGAACCTGTCTTACCATTATGCTGCAGACTCATTTTATTTTACTGTAAATAGACCTGCTACCGGCGGGTTTGAAACATTAAGCTACCATACCCCTTAAATGGACAGTAAAAAATATAACTGGAATGCCTGGTATGCAGCTGTAGTCATTGTACTGGTGTTGCAGATTATATTCTATTACTGCTTTACACAATATTGGCAATGAGCAGCCTCGACTGGGTTATCTTACTTATAACGCTATCAGTAATTGTTTTATACGGTGTGTATAAAAGCCGGGGGCAACATGGCGCAGGTACTTACCTGATGGCTGACAAAAAGATGCCCTGGTATGTAATACTGCCGGGTATTATGGCTACGCAGGCAAGTGCCATTACCTTTCTATCTGCGCCAGGACAAGCATATACTGATGGTATGCGCTTTGTGCAATATTACTTTGGCTTGCCGATAGCCATGATAGTTATCTGCATCACATTCATCCCCATCTTCAGGAAGCTGAATGTATATACAGCATACGAGTACCTGGAACAGCGATTTGACAGGAAAACAAGACTGCTAACATCAATTCTGTTTCTTTTATCCCGCGGCCTTTCTACAGGTATTAGTATTTATGCACCTTCCATCATTCTATCCTCCATCATGGGTTGGAATATTTATCTTACAAATGTAGTGATGGGCGGATTGCTGATAGTATATACTTACTGCGGAGG
>JAFDXS010000391.1 GCA_018267795.1 Bacteroidota bacterium
TCTGCTCCGTCCTCGCTCACCCATACCGGCAGCGGTGTGCCCCAGTAGCGGCTGCGACTCAGGTTCCAGTCCACCATGTTCTCCAGCCAGTTGCCAAAACGTCCCTCACCGGTAGCTTTCGGCTTCCAGTTTATGGTCTTGTTCAGCTCTATCATCCTGTCCTTCACTGCCGTAGTTCGTATAAACCACGCATCCAGCGGATAATATATTACTGGTTTGTCCGTACGCCAGCAGTGGGGATAAGTGTGCTCGTATTTCTCTACCTTAAAGGCCCTGCCCTCCAGCTTCAGCTTCACCGCTATATCCACATCTACATCCTTATACTCTGGGTCATCCTTATAGTTCTTCACAAAGCGATGCGTAAACTCACCCATATAGTCGGTGAATTTACCCTCTTTGTCCACCATCACCAGTATGCCTATATTGTTCTTTTTCCCTACACGATAGTCATCTGCACCAAAGGCCGGTGCCGTATGCACTATACCGGTACCATCTTCCGTAGTCACAAAGTCGCCCAGTATCACACGCCATGGGTCGCCACCTGCCACCTGGCGGGTATTGCCCTCGTATGGCAGCAATTGCTCATAGCGGCAGCCTTCCAGTTCCTTACCTTTAAAGGTAGCCAGCACCGTCCACGGTATCAGCTTTCCATCACCGCTATATGCCGCAAAATCAGCATTTTCTGTTTCCGGCTTAAAGTATTTGTTCAATAGCGCCTTGGCCAGTATCACATTCGTTGGCTGGTGCGTATAGGGGTTAAACGTCTTTACCAGTACATAGTCTATATTTTCCCCTACTGTCAGCCCGCAGTTGCTCGGCAATGTCCATGGCGTGGTGGTCCATGCCATCAGGTACACACCGTCAGCCTGCTGCGCACCTCCGTTCCATGCCTTCATTCCCTGCTCCAGCAATTGGGTAGCAAAGTGATGCACCCCACCCTCGGCAGTCAACTCCTGCGTCAGTTTGAACATCGCCACCACCGTAGTGTCCTTCACATCCTTATACGTACCCGGCTGGTTCAGCTCATGACTGCTCAGCCCCGTACCTGCCGCCGGCGAGTATGGCTGTATGCTCACGCTCTTATACAGCAGGTCTTTTTTATAAAGCTCCTTCAGCGCCCACCACAGTGTTTCTATATATTTATTGTCAAAGGTTATGTACGGGTCGCTCATGTCCACCCAGTACCCCATCTTCTCTGTTATCTCTTCCCACTTGTGCTTGTAGCGCATCACCGCCTCGCGGCACTTCCTGTTATATTCCTCTACCGTTATCTTCTTGCCTATGTCCTCTTTGGTTATGCCCAGTTCCTTTTCCACACCCAGTTCCACGGGCAGGCCATGGGTATCCCAGCCCGCTTTACGCTTCACCTGGTAACCCTGCATTGTTTTATAGCGACAAATAATATCTTTCAGTGTACGCGAAATGACATGGTGAATGCCCGGCATTCCGTTCGCGCTTGGGGGACCCTCATAAAATACGAAAGGCGTTTCCCCGTCCCTTTGGGATACGCTCTTCTCAAAAACCTTCTGCTCCTTCCAGCGTTGCAGGAAATCCTGCTCTATGGAAGGCATGTTTAGCTGCTTAAATTCGTTGTATTTGTCCATGTTCGGGTAAAAGGGTCAGCACGAAAAGCCAAAAATGCGTCTTAAAGCCTCATTTTCAACAAAACACACTACACCCAAAGCTAAAAATAAGGCGCAAAGGTAGGAAATTTAATATTACGCCTGTGCATAACATGGGGAAACTTAACAGGGCCTTGTGAGTTAAGACACCAACATCTTATCCTTAATTTATACGTGAAAAATACCCTTTTTTGAAATTTGATAGCTTTTTAAATTTATCAAATTAATATTTTACACATAAATAAATTATCAAACACAATGTCAACATCAAGTAAAAAACAAATAGTGGATTTTTTATGGGAATGGTGTGAAAAATATGGCGATTGGGCAAAATTATTAATTTATAAAATTATTACCACTGAAAGTGAATTGTCTGAAGAAGATGCAGGGCAGGTATTTGACTATTTCCTTCAATCCATTAAACTAAAAAGTGGACTGGATACTCTTAACTTTTCAAAACCTAAATATACACCCACTACTAAAAAAATTAAGCTAATCTCATTAGCTAATGTAAAAGGTGTAAATAAGTTGGCTGATGGTCAAGAAATTTTATTTTCTAAAAATTTGACTGTTATATATGGCGCAAATGGCTCTGGCAAAACAGGATATGGAAGAATATTAAAAATGCTTGGTCATAGCTATGACCCAAGAAACATAATACTTGGTAATATATACAAAGCTTCTATAGAACAGCAAACTGCTACAATTAAATATTCTGTTGATGATGACGATCAGGTTTTTACTTGGAATGGAAAAGATACAAATGAATATCTTCATGCTATTTCTGTTTTCAATAGTAACTGTGTTTCATTCTCATTAAATGAAAAACGCGATTTACTAATTTCGCCAATAGGCTTTGAACTATTTAATTTGGTATCGCAAGAACTGAATTATCTTGGAGAATTACTGCAAAAGGAAATAGAAAAGCACCCAACACATCTATCTTGGATAGATACCTTAAATCAAGGAACACCACAACAGATATTTGCTTCATCACTAACCGGTAAATCTTCTATATCGAAACTTGAACAATTAGCTGACTTTAAAGATGAACATCAAAAGCTATTAGAAGAAAAAATTGCAGAATTAAAAAGCCTCGATAAAGGTGGCTTAGAAAAAGAGATTAACCAGCTGAGAGTAAACTTAAATGAAATTGGCTCAGTAATAATTGATTTAAAATTTGCCGCAGAAAAGATTAATGAACATGTTTGGAATAAATTAAAAGAGTTAACAAAAAACATAAAAATTCTTGAAAGCGAAAAATCTATTGGATTAAAGGAAATAGCAGAATCAAACAATATAGAGTTTTACAAATCCTCCCAATTTTATGAATTTATTCAGGCTGCTGATGAATATCTAAAGCTATTAAACAAACCTGATTATCCAAATTCTCCAAATGAAATTTGTATATACTGCCATCAAAAGCTTTCAGATTCAACAGCTAAAGAGCTA
>JAFDXS010000392.1 GCA_018267795.1 Bacteroidota bacterium
TGTCATATAAACCTGACCTGAATCTGAAGAAATATTCTATTTGTGCCACACTTAAAGTAGCTGGCTTTTATTCGGGTGTTTGTCAGGGTAATGTGCTTCTAGCCCGGGGCAAGCCAGGTACAGATGGAAGTTACGAAGTAGATTTCGATGACAATCCAAACGATGGCGCTGATTGCTATTCAATGGATACGACCAAAGACGTATTTGTAGAATGGGCAGGCGGCAGTGGATTGGGCGTTCCAATAACAAGTTGGGCTGATACAAATACCGTTTCCGAAGGAAAATGGTATAGCGTAGTTGCAACCTATGATGATACTACTTACAATATATATTTAAATGGCCAGCTTACTAAGTCTCTTTTTGTAGGATACCGAAGCATGGATAGCACCGGTGACAGCTTGAGTATTGGCATGGATATTTACGAAACAGCTGCAGGATTTCCCTATTCATTTAAAGGCATAATGGATGACGTAAGACTATATAATAGAGTTCTTGATACCAGTGAAATAACAACATATACCAATAGTACAGTTGGAGATACTCTGAACCATGGTAATGGTAATGGCAACGGAAATGGCGATACTAGCCACCTTGCTGTAAATCAAATAAAAGTGCAAACAAACGTTATGCATTTTTATCCTAACCCTGCCAGGGATGTCCTGACCGTATATTTCAATCAACCAATAAAAAATACAGAGCTGAAAATTTTGAATGAGCTGGGCCAGGAAGTGAGAAGTATTACAATAAATGGTACCAACGCGCATATACCGGTAAAAGATCTTGCTGCCGGCATGTATTTCATTCGTGTTGCAAATGAAAATGAAATTATCACTAATCGATTCATGAAAAAATAACCACTTACATCTCAAATTGCCTTTATGAAAAAAATTCTTTGTACCGTAATATGTATTATTAGTGTGTTTACAGGCTATACTCAAAGTCTTTCAGGTTTAATTGCTCATTGGAATTTTAATGGTAACAGCCTGGATGTTAGCGGCCATGGACATAATGGCACCGCTCACAATGTAATTTCAACAGCCGGGAAAAGTGGTATTCCCGGCACTGGGTATTATTTTAATGGCATAGCAAATATTGATAGTGCTTCGTATATAACAGTCCCATATAAGTCTGATATGAATTTAGATCATTATTCTATTTGTGCAACTCTTAAAGTTTCCGGTTTTTATACTGGAATTTGCCAAGGCAATATGTTACTTACACGTGGTAAACCTCGTGCAGATGGCAGTTACCAATTGTATTTTTTTGATAACCCTTTTAATGATTGCTATACTGCTGATACTACCCAATACGTATTTGCTACTGGAGCAGGTAATGATTTAGCCGCAGATGTAACCAATTGGCAGTATACTCCAACCATATCAGAAAATAAATGGTATAGCATAGTAGTAACATATAACGATACTGCATATAAAGTTTATATAAATGGCAGCTTAATAAATACGGTACCTGTGGTATCTCATACATCTGCTGTAGCTACAATGGATAGTCTTTCAATTGGATATGATTTATTTGAGGCATCTTTAGGTTACCCATACCCTTTTAAAGGCATTATTGATGATATGATGCTGTACAACAGAGTATTAACTTCTTCTGAAATTAATGATTATACCTCATTGGATGTTAAGGATATTGTACAAGAGCAGAATGCATTACAAATTTCACCCAATCCTGCAAAAGAAGAATTGTACGTCAATCTTAATCAACATGTAAAAGATGCGCAACTAAAAATTTATAATCAGCTGGGGCAAGAAGTGAAGCGTATTTTGTTAAATGGAAAGCAAATGCAGTTATCAATAAAAGACTTATCTGCAGGCATTTATTTCATTTCCGTTATGAATGGAGATGAGATCATGACTAATAAATTCGTAAAAGAATAAAATTACAATTAGTATAAAAATAATGGCTGCGTTTATGCAGCCATTATTTTTTATACGCTATCTCGCCAGGTAAGCACCGTCTACAGGATAATATCCCCCGGTTACAAAAGAAGCTTTATCAGAGCTTAACCATATTACCAGTTCAGCAACCTCTTCAGATTTGCCTAGCCGGCCTATCGGGTGGAGTGATATAAGTCCTTTCTTAGCATTGTCATCCATGCCTGCCTTGCTGAGTAGCGGCGTATCAATAAAGCCGGGAGCAACTGTATTGATACGTATACCTTTGGCTGAATATTCGATTGCTGCATTTTGGGTGAGGCCTACTACTCCATGCTTTGCAGCTACATACCCCGCAGAGCTATCAAAGCCTACAGCTCCCAATATAGAGGCCATATTCACTATAGCACCGGAGCCTTGCTTTTCCATTTGCTTTAACTCATACTTCATGCAGTAAAACACGGAGTTCAAGTTAATGTTTATCACTTTTTGCCAGCCTTCCACACTCATATCCCCAATATGGTTTGCTTCACCACCTATACCAGCATTATTGCAGGCCATATCCAGGCGACCAAATATTTCTACCGTTTTCTTTATCAGCTGTTCGCAGTCTTCTGCTTTACCCACATCTGTCTTTACAAAAGTAGCCTCACCACCCTGCTCTTTTATCTTAGCTACAGTGGCATTTCCGCCTTCTTCATTGATATCTGATACAATTACTTTGGCGCCATGTGCTGCAAACAATAATGCAGTCGCCTCCCCTATGCCTGATCCGGCACCGGTAACAAGGGCTACTTTGCCCAAAAGATCTTTTTCCATTGATTTTTTTAACAAAGGTGTATAATAATGATGCCTTTAATAATGACTTTGGTCATGACATTATTAAGATACACTATATAAGCCTTAACTAAGTTTTCGTACCTTTGCGGCGCGAATAGCAAAAGAAAATCATGATGAATCCTCAGAAGATAACCATGGGCGCAAACGGACTGCTGAATGTGCCTGATATGCCTATTATACCATTTATAGAAGGAGACGGAATAGGACCCGATGTATGGTCTGCCAGCCGTATGGTACTCGATGCCGCAGTAGAAAAAAGCTATGGTGGCAAGCGTAAAATAGAATGGAAGGAAATGCTGGCTGGTGAAAAAGCCTTTAAACAAACCGGCGAATGGCT
>JAFDXS010000393.1 GCA_018267795.1 Bacteroidota bacterium
AATATTATTGATGATATAAACAATGGTAAAGGTGCTGCCGGCGCTATTTTGCATGATGATAAAGTAGCACTAAACCTTAAGGATGCTATGAAACACATCAATGCTGCCTCTATGCAAGCCGACAATATGGTAAACAATCTGGATAGCATAGTAAATGGCCTGCAGAATGATATGGACCATGGCCCCGGTGCCGTACGCGCTGTTTTAAAAGACTCAGCCTTAACTAATAAGCTAAATAACAGCCTGGACAATATAGAAAAAGGAACGGCAGCCTTTAATGAAGATATGGAAGCCCTGAAGCACAATTTCTTGCTCAAAGGTTATTTTAAGAAACAGGCCAGGAAGAAAAAGAATTGATTTTCAAGTACATAGGCAGTTTTTTATTTCAACTTAAAGTATTTAACTTTATCTGCATAGTACAGTCTTAGTATAAAGGAGAAATTAAATACTTATTCAGGTATAAATAAAAAACTGTTTTTGCAAGTATGAGAGACCAGTTCACCCAACAACTTTTTGTTAATAATACACCTTTCACTTTTCTTTTTACCGAACACAAAACTACTGATACTGAAGTAGCTTACTTGGTCTCTGTCATCAACAACCCCGCTATTACACCCTTCCGTATGTGCCTGCAGGATGGTCATTTTGAAATGGAGCATAATGCTTTTGTACCCCAGGAAATAAAGGACATCCATTATCAACTGAACCAGGCCATCAATAACTACCACATTATGCAATCGCTGCTGATGGATAAAGAACCTACAGCAATTTTAAAATCAATCAACCTGGGCGATTAATACCAGCCCTTATTATATATCATCTATTTCCACAAATTCATTTTCTGTGGGACGAATGAGTTCGTACCGGCGGGCAAAGTTGCACCAATGACAATCATCTTTACCGCAACCTTTGTCAAACTCATGATTCATAATGCCGGTGTATGCATTTTTTAGTTGCTGTCGCACTATCTGCTCATCCTGATCATATATTGGTATCACTACACGCCTGTAGTCGTTTGCTTTTTTGCTTTTTTCTATAAAATCGAAAATACCCATCTTTACTTTCCAGTTTTTTTCCTGGTAGTTCTCCATTATCAATTTATAGAACACCATCTGTCGCCAGTAGTCGCCACCTAAAGGTTCTTTGTCATTTGGTGATGCAGTATATGCGGATGCTGATTTATCAGGGTCGCCTGTTTTGTAGTCTATAACGGTACAGTTATCCCCGTCCAGTTCTATCTTATCTATCTTACCTGTTACCGGCACCCCATCCAGTATGTAGCGCGGTATCTTTAATTCTATCTCTACGTTTGTTGCAAACTGGTGTATATAATGGTCGTAGTACTCTGATAATATAGTATTACCCTGCTCCATACGACGCTCAAACTGTATGGGCGTAAAGCATTCTGACTCGCCATAAAGAGCGGAATTAAATGCGCCAATCAAATGGTCTTTATCCGGAAATTCTCCATGCTTCTCCTTCATGGTGCGGAAAAAGCGCTCAAGCGCATAGTGCACTGCGCTACCAAAGGCAAGCGCATCGTTTTTAAGAAAGGGTACGCGCAACAAGTTCTCGTAGTAAAAAGACAATGGACACTTCAGATATTTGCTTAGCGTAGTATAGCTCATAGTGAACTGCTGCAGCGTATGGTCCAGCCACTGATGGTTTGCCAGCTTTATGCGCACATCCGGTACCGGCTCTATTGCCCATTCCAGGTGCTTCAGCACGTCTTCTTCTGCTAACGTAGGCAGTACGCGTTCCTCAGGCACGGATATTTCATCTATAAACACTGAAGTTTCCAGGCTCTTGCCAACATTGTCATTTAGCGCATAGGATACCTGCAGATGTTTTTTAGCACGCGTCAGCGCTACATAAAACAAGCGCCTTGCCACCTCTACCTTATATGTTTTTTCAGCATCATCATCAGTACTGGTAATGGTATCGGGCAGCTTATAATCGCTGCTACTACCTTTCTTTCCTTCCCAGTAGTTTTTAGTACAGCCTATCAGGAACACGTATTCAAATTCATTACCCTTAGCACCATGCGCTGTATAAAAGTGTACACCATTATCATTCTGTATCACTTTTTGTATAGGTATGGCTATATGCTCATCGCTCATACGCTCCAGCATGCGCAGCAGGTCCGCAGGCTTTATACGCGGGTTCCTGCTATAGGCATCCTTTACAAATTCGAAGAACGTATGCAGTACCTGTATATTCCAGGTATAGTCTTTAGTCTGCGTCAGGTAATTAACTATGCCACCTTCGTACACTATCTTTTCTATGAGCATAGGCAGAGACAATTCAGTCTGTTCACGCTGCCACCTATTTATATTAGCGCCTAATCTTCGTAATGCTTTTGCAGAGCTTAGGTTAAGTGATTCCAGCAAGAGGTCATTAGTAAGCAGTAATCGCCAGTAACTAAGCCCTCTGTCTTTTTGCTTATGCTGCTGTATGTACAGTGACAGCAATGCGATATCTGTAGGGTCAATCTCGTAGTAAGGTGCATGCATTATTTCGAACAACATGCCTTCTGCACTGTAGGGGGCTTTACGCTCCATTTCCAGGTAGCTTACTACGCTTATTATTTGCTGTATCAGCGGCAGGTCCAGTATGTTCACAGATTTCTTCACAGAGTATGGCAAACCTTTACGCTCCATCAGCGCCATTATATTTTCGGCCTGCTTGTGCTGGGCATATAGTATGGCTACATGATTCAGTGCTGTGCCTGTCTGCTGCAGCTGTTCTATTTGCATCACTATATCCGCCTCCTCCTGCAGTACATTGGCATAAGCTTTTACTGTAGGTACAATAGTATCATTCCCATCTTTAAACCTGCCGGCAGCCGCCACAATATCTTTATCCAGCTTTAGCTCCTGCAACTGGTATATAAGCCTTTGCTTATTATGCAATATCGTCGCGCCTGCTTTATCAAGTATTGCCTGCGATGAGCGATAGTTCTGCGGCAGTACTATGATCTTTATCGTTTGCCTGTAGCGTTGGTAAAAGTCTATGATATTGCGAATGCGTGCTCCCTGAAATTCGTAAATGGACTGATCATCATCGCCT
>JAFDXS010000394.1 GCA_018267795.1 Bacteroidota bacterium
CCACACCTGGCCATAAGGTACCAGCTCGCCAAATATTTTTCGGCCACGCATTGAAGGTTGGCTGTACCGAACTTCAACATTTGTGCCCGTAGCTACTGCCTTAGGGCTTAGCACCTTTTTCTCCTGTTTTTCCTGGCTATTGGCTGTAAATACTGTGAGTATCAACAGCATAATGATGGAAAGTGTCTTTTTCATGTTTGGAATTTTGTAAATCAATATTAGCGATAAAGCGTCATTGTGTAAAAAAAGGTACAAGATTCGTTTTTGATAACATAAAATAATTATATAATAAAAAAGTGTGTACGTCAAATTGCATGCGTAATTGGCTGATAATTAGTGGGAGATAAGTGCTGATTTTTTTAAGAAATTAACTATTGGTTATGGCACAATTGTTTCAAGAGTGATGCGAATAACAGAAAATAAAAAACACAAATTTTTATGAAACACAAATTACTCACTTTGGGACTTGCAGCAGCGATGGCTTTGTGCGTGCAGTCGGCTAAGGCACAGATGATGTATGGCCTTACTAATGATAACAGGATAATGACGATGGCTGACGTAAATACCCCGTCGTCCTATAATGGTCCTTATACGATAAATGGTATGGCCAGCGGTCAGGCCATGGTAGCTATTGCCTTTAACTATACTGATGGTATGATGTATGGTTTAGGCTATGATGCTGTAACTAACACAGCGCAACTTTATACACTGGCGGCATCAGGCTCGGGCAGCGGCACTACTTACAATGCTACTGCGGTGGGCACTACAAGTACCAGTATGAACCTGGGTGCAGGCAACAGCGTAGGCTTTGATTTTATCTCTACAGCGAAAAACCAGATAAAGGTAACAGGTACTAATGGTCATACCTATATAATGAATGCTGCAACAGGTGCTATAGCTACTACAGGCAGCACTTCTCCGTCTTACGCCAGTGGTGATGTAAACAGCTCACTGACTGCAGGCATAGGTGCTACTGCATTTACCAATAATTATTTTGGTGCAGATGCTATGAGCCAGGTAGGTTATGATCTGCTAAACCATACTATTGTACGTTTCGACAGCACTGACTGGAATACGCTGCACACAGTTGCAAGCTTTGGTGCTACATTGCTTACTACATCAAGCGTAGGCATGAATAGCTGGTATGATACCATTACGCACAGCAATGTAATATTCATGGTGACAACAAACCTGGCAGGACAAACTGAACTTTACAAAATAGACAGGAACACAGGGTCATCAATAGATCTTGGTGCAGTAGGTACTGGTACTTTCAGCCTTCGTTCTATAGCTACACCAAGAAGCCATAATACATCCACATCTATTACCGGCCAATTGGTTGCAGCTCTTACTCTGAATATGCGTAATCTGATTTTCTTTGACTCATACAATCCCGGCCATATAACTAATATGTTATCGCTGAATGGTATGGCATCAGGCCAGGCAATGATGGCAATCGCTTATCGCGCCAAAACAAGAACGCTATATGGTATTGCCTATAACGGCAGCACTAAACAGTATCAGTTATATAGCATAGACGAGGCTACAGGTAATGTAACTGCTGTAGGCAGTGCAAGCGCTATAGACCTTGGTGCTAACAATAACGGTAACCTGGCATTTAACATCAACCCAGTTACAGACCGCTTTCAGCTGATGGGTACCAGCAGCACAGCTGCCAATGTAAATGCACAGATCAATCCTGACAATGGCGCGCTGACCTTAGATAGTTCAGTGTACTATGCAACAGGCGACGTAAATGCAAGCACTACTTTGTCTAACATGGGTTCCTTAGCATTCACTAACGGATATAATAATGCAAGCAGCACAACAATGTGGGGCATAGATAATAAAACAGGAGCGCTGGTAAGATTTAACGGCGGTTCTCACAGCAACATGAGCACTGTATTTGATCTGACTACTGCTATTGACGGTACGCTGGGCAGCAGCACTTATAACAATGGGCTGATGGATATGTACTATGACAGTGTAAGCAGCAGTGATATGGTGTACCTGGCATCTAACGCATACGGCAATGGTGCAGGTTCAAGCGCTGATAACAACTATTCTCAATTCACTACTTTGAATACTACAAGCGGTACTACAGGCTCATACAGAAGTGTAGGCTATGGCACACCGGTAAAGAGTATGGCCGTAAGAAAACAATACAGTGGTGCACCAACAGCAGTGAGCAATATAGTAACCAACAGCAATGACCTGCTGGTATATCCTAACCCTGTAGTGAGCCATACACGTATAGAGCTTCCTGAAGCTTCTGCATCTGCAGTATATGTAGATATCATAGACCTGAACGGTCGTGTTGTACGTTCTTACCAATATGGCACAGGTACTTACCAGATGGATATAGACATGAGCAAAATGCCAAATGGCTTATATAGTGCTCGTGTTATGCAGAATGGTGTAGTTACCAACAATGTGAAACTGATTAAGGATTAATGCGCAACGGGTATAAGTAAAAAGGCAGGGCTATTTAGCCCTGCCTTTTGTTTTCTATAAAGAACCGTTAGTCTATAGCTTCGTATTTTTTTATATACAGTTCTATGTGTTTATTGTCCCGAGTAATGTAAGCTGTTTTCTCGCCAAATAGATTGATGATATAATCGTCGCTAAGTGTTTGTGTGAGCGTGCAGCGTACTATATATATGCCCGGTTCCAAATTAGTAGCAAGGAACGACGGTATCTGACTGTCGCCTGTTTTTCTTGCAGTTATTATTTCGCGACCGTTTACGCTATGCAGGGTTACTACTGCTCTGTCGAAACCTTCCTCCAATATTTCGTTCTTTTCCTCTTCGAACATGCCGCTCAGGTCCAGCTTCAGCTCTATGGATACCTCGCTTACGGTTGTGCTATATACATCGGCTACATCGGGTACATTGTTCGTAATGCGTACAGGGGTTTCTTTTTCCTGCTGTGCAGCACTACTCCTACCTGCTTTAGTGACGGCGGCGCTAAAGCTTAGGCTAGCCTCAGGCTCGGTAAATATATTTTCGGGCATCAGTATATCCTTTACCCTTTCAAGTACATTCATCATGCGGCCAGCAAAGAGCCCT
>JAFDXS010000395.1 GCA_018267795.1 Bacteroidota bacterium
AGGATCTCACTACCAGGTTGTTGCTTAATCTCATTTATTCTGCCGGCAAGATTATCACTGATAATAGTGGTGTTAGCCAACTCAGTATCTTGCATTGATTTCGAAAGAACAATCTTGTGAGCATTTTTATACCATCGTGAGTGTTCAATATCATGCTTGCTTGCATCAGGTTCATCTCCTGCAGTAGGCCAGTAGCCTTCCATCATCTCGTAAGTTACCCGCCCGTACAATGCAGTATCAGTTCCGCTTATCCGCTGCCCTATGTGGTCAAAGAGCTCTTCACCAACTTTTATCCAGTTCATCTCGCCCTTAGGCCCGGCCACAAAACCGTCAAGCGATATGTGCATAAATGAAATTATTTTTCTCATGGTTCTTTTTTTGTTGTCTATAGTTCACACAGTCTTTATGACTGCTGTCTCGAAATATACGCAACTATTTGGCATCTTCAGCACCATACACATGACTAAAAAGCTAACAAAAATTTGAAAAACAAAGAGCAATTCCTAATTTAATATCATATATGAACGTAAAAGAACAGATCAAAGAGCATATTGCCAGCCAACCCGAACCAAAGCGCAGCGATATACAAGAGTTGCACCAACTCATACTCCACATATCACCGGAATGCAAATTATGGTTCGACAATGGCAAGAATGACAAAAATGAAACTGTTACTAACCCTACTATAGGATACGGATACTATACAATAAAATATGCCGATGGAAGAACCAGGGATTTTTTTCAAATAGGCATAAGCGCAACCAAAACCGGAATCTCTGTCTACATCCTTGGTATCAAGGATAAAACCTACCTGGCTCAAACGTTTGGAAAAACCCTGGGCAAGGCCGGCATCACAGGCTATTGCATAAAGTTCAAAACACTAAAAGACATAAACATTAAAGTACTCGAAGCAGCAATACGATACGGCTTCAAGGCTCAGAATGAAAGTACAAGCTGAAAAATTAACGATGTGATCCTTATGAGTTACCTCTTGTTTACTTCCTTGCTTTAGTTATATAGTCAGCATGCAATTTGTCTAACAATTTATCATAACCTTTTCTGTCAATAAATGCCGCAGGGTTATACTTATCACCAGGCTGGTGCTTTTTGTGCAGCTCAAACTGGCTGGCATGAGCAGCAAGCCATATATCAAATTTCAGCTTTGGCATTGCATTATACGTATATTCAAAATCCTTACCCACATTTGCATAGCCGGGCATTCCCGCCGGGTTTACATCATTGAGTATCGTAGGCATATTAGCTATTAGTACCCGATACTGGCGTTTCTCGTCCTTCACTGTAAACAAGTAACTACAGGAACCTTTCGTATGCCCCGGATGGTGCAGTATAGTAAGTTTCATACCGCCCAGGCTTATCACATCACCATCATGCAATACTCGGTTCACCTTTAGCGGCTCATACATGGCCCCATGACCGCCAAATACATAGTCTGTGTTGCCGCCATCTTCTATTACGCCCACATCACCGGCATCAGCCATCATCTTGGCGCCGCTCATTTTCTGTACAGCGGCCATGCCACCCATATGGTCAAAATGCGCTTGGTTGGTCAGCAATATCTTCACATCTGTTATCTTAAAGCCCAGCGCCTCAATATTGTGCCGTATCATATCAGCTGAAGATGCCAGTCCAGTATTAATAAGTATATGCCCCTGAGGAGTAGTGATAAGGTAAGAGGCAAGATCATAAGTGCCTACATAATATAGGTTGCCCACTATGCGAAAAGGCGCATAAGGTTTTGTCCATGTAGAATCAATTAATGTAGGTTCATGCACCTCTACTTGGGCCATACCCGCATAATCAAAGAACATACAGCAAAACAGCACACCCAGAAAAAACACATTTTTGAATCTAAAGAAACGAACAGACATGAAAGATCACATTTGAGATAAAGTTAAGGCAGCAGTTTTTACGTCGCTTATTTGTGGATATGTTTATTTGGTTCCCGCATGTTAATAATAGTATCTTGCCACATCCTGGCTGTCATGTGGTGCGAAAGCAAACTTTCTTATCGAGTCCTACGAAAAGATAGGTAGCCCGAGATAAACATCTCCCGGGATCATGCAATCAGCTTCATCATGAAACAATTGCATAAAGTTCTTTGACATTCTTTAACCCTCAAATATTGATGCAGCATTTGCCATCACATTACGATATTCACTACATTGTCGCCTTGAAAGGTATAAAAAGAGCCGTTTATACCCAATTATACCCTAATCAAATTTCCTGAAAGCATTACCAGTAAAGGCATACAGGCGAAAATCGGATTTTCAGGTATTTTTTTCCAGAGCAACGAACGCAACTAATTCACTAATGAAAACTTTTCTTACATCCCTTGCTCATTTCCCTTGAAAAAGTAAAATAGTTTTAGTCCCACATATACAGGCTGATAATTAAGATGTAAAATAGAGCTGCTTGACCTGTATTGATTGCCATAATTAAAAACCATATCAGTATTAGGTTCATATAGATTTAGTAGGGTTGGCTGTACTCTGAGCTCAAGCCGCATGTGTTTTCCTATGTCATCAGATATACCCAATGACATAAATGGCATTATACCCCTGCCATTAGCCTTCAGCACACTATCTACATCAGGTACATTGCTATATCCACCGCTAACAGTCTCCCTGGATAAGGCAACCTTCTGCCCGGTCTGAATAAGGGCTCCTATACCCAGGCAAAATCTTATGTGGTCCCATCGTGATGGTATAATCACAGAAGGATTAATATTAATAAAGTAAAGACTGGTTTTAAGCTTTGTACTATAGTCAACACTAAATTTCCGGATATCATCAGTAATGCCTGCATTCAGTACAAACGACATACTGCCTGGTTCAGCACCTTTTACGCACAGTACACCATCCAGGCCTATAAGTCCAAATAGGTTCCAATTGTTACTGAGTTTTTCATGTGCATGTGCCGTCCTGAAGTATAACGGCGCCGACAATCCAAAGTCAAACTTATAGTCCTGCGCACCACACATACCTGGAAGGCATAAGCATAATGCAATAATAACTCTATACATACGGGCTGAAACCACCTAACGCT
>JAFDXS010000396.1 GCA_018267795.1 Bacteroidota bacterium
GATATCATGTCATTGCTCAGTTGTATATTCTCCACCATCGTATCCATAGAGCGTATCTCCGTTATCATGCTGGCTTTACGCTGATTGATAAAGTCACGGGTACGTTCTGCGGTGCGGTTTATATTTTCAAGTTCCTTCTTCTGATAGAAATTAATGAGGACATTCAAAAAGTCCACACCTCTTTGGCGTATATTATCTGTATAGGAGAGGTCAAGCAAGCTGGTTCTGCCGTCACTTGGTGTTACTTTAAAGATATTCAGTACACTTTGGTTAGTGGTAGCTGGGCTTTCTATTTTTACTATAAATTCAGTATTTACAAGGTATCCTTTATTTACGTCCGGCCCGTTGTTATACATTATCTTAAAGCGTCCGAATGGGCGTTTTGTCCATGAGTCATACAGTACTCGGTATGGCGGGTTATTATTCTGTCTTATTTCAAACTGCCCATCTACTATTTGCTTTACGGTAAATTGGGTAAAGCCATCTTTATAGCCGGCCGAGTCAAATACTATTTTTATAGGACATTCGCTATACAGCTCAGTTTCTTTTACACGGCCTATTGCCCAGTAGCGTATGTTTAGAGATAGGGAGTCAATAACTTCAGCTATAAGGTCCTGTGAACGTAGGATGAACATTTCATTGTACAGGTTTACAGAATTGTCCTTAGGATCGCTTGGGTCCAGTTTACTTAGCACGCTTTTAGCAGCATTGCCATTATTGCTTTCGTCAATGAGTATTGAGCTTTTTACAGCGTATTGTGGGGTAGTGTATCGTAAGTATAGGAAGCCAACAGTTAACGTGATAGAGATAGATAGTACAAACCAATACCAGTTGCTAAGCACAGAACCGAGCAACCTTTTGAAATCAAAGGAAGAGTTTATTTGCTTTAAAATCTTGTTAGAAAATTGTTGGTTATTTTCCATGAAACTCTGTTCGGGTATTGGGTTATTTACTTATCTGGACAATGCCATATACTGCTAGTACGGTTGATAATAAGGTTGTGAACACCGGCAAGTAGAACTGAACAAATTCATTCGACTGCTGACGGCGTATTCTTGATGGCGATACATATACTATATCATTTTGCTTCAGATTATAGTATGGGCTGCTAAATACATTTATGCTGTTAAGGTTCAGGTGAGCGAACTCGCGTGTACCTTCTGTTTCGCGTATTATAAGCACATTGTCCTTTCTGCCGGTAATAGGGATATCGCCTGAGGCTGCAAGTGCATCGAGTATGTTTATTTTTTGATTGGGTGCTATTACAAAGCCAGGGTGGTTTACCTCGCCCAGCACGGTCACTTTATAGTTTATTATTCTCGCTTCTACCACAGGATCTTTTACATAGTCCTTTAATTTTTGTGCCAAAAGGTCTTTCACTTGTCTTACAGTAAGGCCAGCAGCCTTTACTTTGCCCAATATAGGGAAGTCCATATAGCCATCGGCATCTACCAGGTAAGCATTGCCTCCTGCACCGGTGGCGCCCATAGCTGGGCCTCCAGCGCCTGTAGTAGCTGTAATGCCATACGTAGTGCCGCCTTCGCTGAATATAGTGAGCGGGGTCTTTTCTGTTATACTGCTTATAGTAGTTATAGTTATAGCCAGTATATCATCAGGCTGCACTATAGGTTCCTTAATACGATCTATCTTTTGTACCTGTACAGATGCATCATTAGGTACATTTGTGTTGAAGTATATGGTTCTTTGGGGAGTCTTGCAGTTAGCAAATAGTACTATTGTACACGCTATAGCTATGATATTGGTAAGTGGGCGCATTTATATAGTGTTTTACAAAAGTAGCTTTTATTTTAATAAATATCTTACTAAAATCAATACCATAATTCAGTCATCTGAATCATCATATCTAGTCTCTCAGGCTACTATATGAAACAGGATAGTTCTCGTTTTATTGACCGGTTGTTACCCTTGAAAACTATCTTCAACACCTCTCGGTATTTGCAGGAACAAGAAGAACGTCTTGTTTTTAAATCCGGTCGGGAGAACGAAGATAGTAAGAAAATGCTTACCACGTAGGGGTTTCGATGTTATTCAGTGGTTAATGCGTAACTGCTTGTAACGCTGTACTATGGCGCTAAGCGGCTCTTAGCCCACTTTTTATTATCCAGCAGTGTAAATAAAATACGGTCGTGTAGCCTGCTGCCGCCACCTTGCCAAAACTCTATGTACTCAGGATACACTCGATAGCCGCCCCAGTTTGAAGGGCGGGGTATAATGCCATTACTGAATTGCTCTTCGTAATTCTGATACGTATCTTCAAGTTCTTTACGGGAAGATATAACCTCACTTTGCGGAGATGCCCATGTACCTATGCGACTACCCTTAGGACGTGAATTAAAATAGGAATCACTTTCTTCTTCCGATAGTTTTTCAACTATACCTTCTATACGCACTTGTCTTTCCAGTTCTTTCCAGAAGAATACAAGCGCTACATGTGCATTGACATTTATATCCTGCCCCTTGGCGCTGTTATAATTAGTAAAGAAGCTAAAGCCATCCTGCGTTAATCCCTTTAGCAGCACTATACGCGCATGAGGTCTGTTTCTTGCATCTACGGTTGCCAGTGTCATTGCATTCACATCCTCTATTTGTGATGCCTCAGCTTCTGCAAACCATTTCCCGAAAAAAGCTATAGGGTCATCACCGGCTATATCTTCATTCAGTTCCGCAAGACGATAATCCTTTCGGATATCGGCAATATTTAATTTATGGATGGACAATGAAATTATTTTTCATCAGATGAACCCAAATATTTTACCATGACATATATAAGCTCTATAGTCATCAGTAAAATAAATACCCACATCAGTGTAGGGCCAACGTTCTTATTTACATTATCGTAAAATGCGCCTAATAATAAATGGTTCATTGTAGTAGAATATTTGCGCTGCAAGATACAAAACATCATTTGTAAAATACCATAACGGAACTGTGATTTACCATTTTTTGTCCCTAATTTCCATCCCGAATCGCATATTGTCCTATGTTCCTGCGACACATACCTTTTCTTAAGGCAGTTGCCTTATACTCTTTTACC
>JAFDXS010000397.1 GCA_018267795.1 Bacteroidota bacterium
TGAAATGCTATTAATATAGCCAGCCTGAAGGCCTGCAGCTTCCAATTCTGCTTTGGTGTATATTAATTGCATGCGTCCACCTGCAGAATAATAATAATAATAATATGGCGTAGGATCCCCAAAACTATAAGAGCCCGAACTGCCGCACATTGGACGTTTTGAAGGACCATCTATTGCCAGGTCAGTAGCAGTACCTTTACAACTACCTGCAGATGCAGCGCCACAACCTTGCTCCTGTACTGTCACATTAAGCTGGGCTGTACCACCAGGGCACACAGTATCCGGTACTATAGAAGTGAGAATCTTAGGTGCAATACCATTGGTTATTACATGCGTAGAATCAAAATAGTGACATTTATTAATATCTATAAAGTATGCGAAATAGGTCGTCTTGCCATAAACTGTTGGCTTTGCATACGGATTTGTAATACTATCATTGCTTAGTGTAGGGTCAGGGCTCCAGTAAACGCTATCCTTGGTAGTAGGGATTACGGGTTTTAAAGTAATGGATTGATTCAAACATATTGTTTGATCCGGCCCTGCACTTACAGTTTGAGGAGGGAAAACTCTCACTCTTACGGTATCCGTTGATTTACATGGCAGTGGATTACCGCTTGCATCTGTAACATATACAACATAATCTGTAGTAACAGTAGGAGTAACTATAGGATTCTGAGCCAATGAATCGCTGATAGTAGAATCGGCAACACCATAAGCAGCATTATACCAATAGAAATTTGATCCCGGAGGGAAACCGGTAACATTAAGTTGCGGTGGCAATGAATTAGACTTTCCGGGACAGTAAGCCTGGTCTGGCCCTGCATCCGGAGAATAGCCTACACTTATTACTACTGAGAAATCAGCAGTAGGTATTTGATCTCCTGAAGTACAAGCACTATCCTTAATATGGAAGGTTACTATATGCAGACCGATGTCTTTACTTGAAGCCTTCCAGCTGAAGGTACCCAGCATTGTATCGGCGCGACCGGTAGTAATATACGTTGCCGGGAAGTTTGAACCCGGGGCAGTAGTCTGGTTATCAGAAGTGAGCGATAATGCAGAGGTACCTGAACCACCGTAAGCATGCACATCAAATGAAAAGTTCACATTAGGGCAAACCTGAATTACATGATTCACAGAGTCATAAGTAGCACCGCCACCTAAATTTGCTATGAAAGAATCGGTATATGGGGGAGCGGTAGCGCAGGTCTGAATGAAATACTCCATGTCACGCTGACAATATCCCAACCAGGTACCAGTAAAAGGATCGAATTTATCCGTTTCATAGGTAATGTTATATTTATTGCCAGCCGTCATCGGCGTAACAGTAGAATAGCCAGTATATGAATTTACAGTAAAAGGATCAGTTGGAGCGTCTATAGGATAATTAGTTCCATAGCCACTTGCATAATTTACTTTTGAGTGCCCTGTGAAACAGCCGGTACCGTTATAAGGGTTAATTATAATAGTAGATAAAGAATCACCATTAGGATCAAAAGGTGAAAGCGTGATACCGTTGCGACTGTTTTGGCATAAATTAAATTTAGGCCTATCAAGATAACGCGGTGTGCTGGTATTGTAGTTAGCACCCTTGTTATAAATCTGGCATCGTATATCTATAGTGTTACTGCTGCCTAAGAGGTTAGTTGAGTTATCCCTCGGAGTTCCGTGCCAATCGATTTGCCAGTCTTCACAGGGATAATTAGCCAATGATATAGTATCACTATATACAGCCATGCCAAATCCCAGTGAACTGCTGCTTGCATCACGACATGAATTTGTCACAGATGAGCAATACATGTTATCGAGGGTATCAGTATGAACTAACTTAAGGCTTTTAGACTTCGAAGTTGTATAACAGCTAGACTCCCAACAAACAGTTTCTGTAGAATTGAAAGCTGGTGCCGGTGCGCTTGAAATACAAGCTGCATAAACTATTAATGTTACGCGATACCGATAATCGCCTACACCGGTACCGATGTAGTCCGCATACATTTCTGCAGAGGTGTACTTTGTGGCTGCCGTGGCAACGTTGCTGCCAAAGACCGACATAAGTAAAGCAAAAAACAGTAATAATTTACGCAACTTAAAATTAGAGATCATATTGCCACTTTTATTAAAATATTGTGAATTCAGATTCTTTATTATTTAGTTCTTTTATCGAAGCAATGTAATATTTCCTTGCTTATATATTTCCTTTCCTTTGTATGTCACAGCTTTAACCATGTACACATATACTCCCATTGGCTGAGGTTCTCCATTATAGGTACCATCCCATCCCTGGTTGATATCAGCAGTTTCAAACATCTTCACACCCCACCTGTTATATATGCTAAAGCTCTTCAGTGTAGCACTGCCAAGGTGCGATATCTTCAGTATTGAATTGGGTCCGGATCCCGGAGTAAAGGCATTTGCTATGCCAATATAAGAATCATCCGAAACATATACGTTTATTGTATCGTCAATATGGCAACCAGCCTCAGTTATACCATGTACAAAGTAACGTTTACTTACATCTGGTTTGGCTATCGGGTTAGATATATTTGTAGCCGTCAACCCATCTCCGGGGAACCAGGTATAGTACATACAATTACCTTGTGGGTTCATCTGATAAGAGTCACCAGGATAGATTAATACAGAATCAGGCATGTTGATAACAGCTCCCGGATGTACTGTAACATGTACTGTTTCTGTATCACCGCAATTTTTCTGGTTCTTTGCATACACCACATAATAAGATGATACGTTTGGCCATACATTCGGTGTGAGGCTTGTAGAGTCATCCATAAAATTAGCTGGTCTCCACACCAGGTACACCAGTGAATCTCCCTTAGCTCTCAAGTGCGCTGTGTCGCCAGGACATATACCTGTGTCCTGAGATACCTTTAAGAATTTTGCAGGTATTACATCTACAATAACTGTATCACTTGCTTTACAACCTGCAGCTGTAGAAGCACTGAATACAAGGCTTGAAGTGGTCTTGCCAATAAACGTAGTGGTAATGCCTGAAGGATTATCTACTAATGTATCAGGTGTCCAATGATAGGTATAGCGA
>JAFDXS010000398.1 GCA_018267795.1 Bacteroidota bacterium
CGGCGGCAATTCTATCAACAATTTAAGCAGCTCCGAAATTACTAATGGCCTGAAGCAGGCATTACAGGTAGGCATACAAAACTCTGCACAAAAACTGGGTGCTGTAGACGGATACTTTGGCAATGCAATGATAAAGATATTAATGCCGCCGGAAGCGCAGCAGGTGCAAAGCGCGTTGAACAGCATCGGTATGGGCTACCTGGTAGATAAAGCGGTACTATCCATGAACCGCGCTGCCGAAGATGCTGCTCCTAAGGCAGTATCCATATTTGTAGATGCAATCCGCAATATGAGCATACAGGATGGTGTAGCCATACTTAAGGGCAATAATAATGCTGCCACCCAATACTTAAGGACAAAAACAACCGCGGCCCTCACCGCCGCATTCCGCCCCATCATCAGTGCTTCGCTGGGCAAGGTTGATGCTACCAGGTATTGGTCTGATGTGTTCACTACTTACAATAAAATACCATTTACCAGCAAAGTAAATCCTGACCTTACAGCTTATGTAACGGAAAGGGCACTGAATGGCTTGTTCGTTTCCATAGCAGAGGAAGAAGCAAAGATTCGCTCAAATCCGTCTGCAAGGGTTACCGGCCTGCTGCAAAAGGTTTTCAGTGCGCGTTAATTATTCGTTTAGTAGCTAATATTAATATAAATAAGTATTATATTGCAATACTGACGCATTGAAAACATAATAATCAAACGGAAGCGGTTATGACCAACGACGTAAACCAATTTACCCTGAATGAATGGTGGGAACAGGTTTCATTTCAGGGTAAAGAACTATTCACAATGAAAGAGAATGGCGAGCTGCTGCTGAAAGCACTCGATAATGCTAAAGAAAGATCTGTAGCCACCATTAGCAACCATAATGCAGATGCTGTATTAAAAGCATTAAAAGACAAGTACACTGAGCTGGAAGCCAAAGTTAAAGAACTGGAAACAGAATGGGTGGCCGCCACTGATAAGCTAAAGCTGGCAGGCAAAGTAGAGCGATTGAAAGATTACTTGCAGCATGCAAATGCAATAGGCGATTTCGATAAGCTATACCATCTTGTAAATGACTGGTCGCATACGCTGCACAGCTTATCTGAAGATAATTATAAGGCGAAGCTGAAACTGGTACAGCAGGCGGAAGAGTTAGTGAACAGCGATAGTATAAAAGAAACAACACAGGCCTACCGCGACCTCGCTGAGCAATGGAAGCAAACAGGCTATCTTGATAAGACACGCAACGATGCCTTGTGGAACAGGCTGGAAGCTGCGCGCAATAAGTTCTTCGAGCATAAGCGCCATCACCAGGAAGAGCATGAAAAGGAAATGCTTCAAAACCTGGATCTTAAGATGGAGCTGGTAGAGAAAGCTGAAAAGCTTGCAGCCTCCGAAAGCTGGAAAGACACTACCGAAGCATTCAGGCTGCTAATGGACGAGTGGAAGACTATAGGCCGTACAATGGCCGACAAAAATGAAGAGCTATGGAATCGCTTCATTGCAGCAAAGAACAACTTTTACGATAGGAAGAAAGTACATTTTGAATCTATACAGCAGGAGCAGGAAGGCAACTATATTACTAAGCTTACACTGGTAGAAAGGGCAGAGAGCCTAAAGGAAAGCACAGACTGGGGACAAACATCCCAGGCCTTTGCAGACCTGATGGAAGAATGGAAAAATGTAGGCCGTGTACCACTTGAAAAAGCAGATGAGTTGTGGAATAGATTAAATGCCGCCAAAGACCTTTTCTTCAATGCTAAGCGTCAGCACTTCGAAACTGTGCGCATGTCGCTGGAAGATAACTATGCGCAAAAGATGGCATTGCTCAACAGGGCAGAGAAGCTGAAGAACTCTACCCACTGGAAAGATGCCAGTGACGAGATGAATGAGCTGATGACCGAGTGGAAGAAGATAGGTCCATTGCCGCGCGAGCATAGCAACACCATGTGGGAACAATTTATAGCAGCACGCAAGCACTTCTTCAGGCGCAAGGATGAGAATAGAGAGCAGCGCAAAAAGCAGGTGGAAAAACAAATGTCTAATCGTGTAGAGCAGACACGCAATTTCCTTGTCAAGCTGGAAGAAGAGCTGAAAGAAGAAGAAGATAAGATCGCGGACTTTACCAATGGCCTGCAGAACATAAGCCCCGGCCACAAAGCAGAGGAACTGCGCCAGCACCTCGAGAAACTAATAGAACAAAGCAAGGACAGGATTAAGCGCCGCACCGAAAAAATAGAGGAAGTGAAAAAGCAGCTGGAAGAACTGGAAGCCAGGGCTACAGCTAAACCTACTGCTGTAGAGCATGAAAAAGATAATGAACAGGAAGAAGCATAACGAGCTTATATGAAAAATGGCAGGTCATTGCCTGCCATTTTACTTTTATCTTATACTTATCATTACTTACTGTTCGCCGCCATCTCAATGTCCCTGAGATTAGCACTACCCTGGAAGGCACGCATTAGCTTCTTATTGTGGTTATATACAGCCATAAAAGGTACCGAAGTAGCCTTGTAGTAGCTGGCAAAGAAGAACTCGTATTCCTGTCCTACAAGCACTATGTTCTTATAGTCAGCAAGATGGTACTTGTCGTAAAACTCTTTGATCTTGTAAACAGGTAATGGGCTGAACAAATAGATCTGCACATTGCTTATAGAGTCCATAGCGGCAGTCATTCTTTCTACCTGCTTCTGGCAATGCTCACAGTCCGGCATGAACAGCATCAGCATAGTAGGCTTGCCTTTAGGGATATCATAAGTATTGAAGATCGTAGTGCTGTCCAGTTTCCTAACCTTGAATGCAGGCATCTCAGAGCCTTTTTTGTACTGGGGCGTATCCAGCATTGGCAATGGGCGCGGAGGGCGTGGCGGTACTTGTTTCTGCGCAAAGGATTGAAAACTAACCAGGCTGCAAACTACTGTTACCAGCAATATTATTTTCTTCATAAACGGGATTAAGAATAATGTATTACTTACAAAAATAAGGGAATGAAAGGGTATTTCTATATATATTACAAAGCTTTAAGAAATTGCTTGCTACTGGCCAGCATTTTACCATTCAGC
>JAFDXS010000399.1 GCA_018267795.1 Bacteroidota bacterium
AAAGGCACACCGGAGCCAAGAGGCTTTATGTATTATGTAAATAGCATTCCCGATAAGGCAGACCTGAGAACGGCAATAGAAAAGGGTATAAAGAAAACAAGCTGGCTTTTACTAACGCCACCACTTAGCTGGTTTGGCAATAAAGGCATCTTTGCGCTGGCCAAACAAATACAAAAATACCCAGCAAAACTTACTCCACGGCAAGCGCAACTATACCTGGGGAACGTGATACGAATGCAGGAAGAAATAGGTACCGGTGGTGCTGGATTCCGCTACCTGTATGCGGCGTTCCTGGAAGAAGCTGCACAGTTCCTGAGCAGGGAAGACCTGATGGAATTTTCTAAAGAACTAACTAATATAGGCGATGAATGGCGCAACTTCGCCTACAGCGCAGCCAGGATAATGAAAGCAAGGCAAACGGACCTGGTATCTTACGACGAATTATCAAAATTACTAATAAACATAGGAAACAGGGAGAAAGACTTCTTTCAGCGGATGCATAAAATGAAATGGTAGTTAACAAATTAAGGAAATAGACCTATTTTTGCAGGATTACGCAGTGCTTCGCAAGGCCCGACATATCATTCTGGGAATCATAGATTTCTTTTATAAACCTTTCTCACGGTTCATAAACAAACAGACCTTCCGTTACCTGGCCTGCGGTGGCAGCAATACTCTATTCAATATCTTCCTTTTTTCTGTTTCGTATAATTTTATCCTGCGGAAACAGGCAGTGCATATAGGCCATTCAATAGTAATTGCCCCTTATGTAGCGTCCTTCATAATGGCTTTTGTAGTTACTTTCCCTTTGGGCTTCCTGCTGTCTAAATTCATTGTGTTCCAAGAATCGAACCTGCATAGCCGCATACAGATATTCAGATACGCCTTGTTGGTAACTATGTGCCTGCTGCTCAACTATATATTTATTAAAATATTTGTTGAGTGGTGTCATTTTTATCCAACGCCATCTAATGTACTTACCAATATTGTGGTAGCTATTTTTAGCTATATATCTCAGCGGAGCTTTACCTTTAAAGTGAAGCAAGTGCCTGTATTGGAAGAAGAAATTGCAGATACGCTGTAAAGTAAAAAGCCGCTGCTGCTGCAACGGCCCTTAATCCAGATCTGCCTATTTATCTATTTCTTTTCTTCTGCTTTCATATTCATCTTATCAGCCTTCTTTTCAGCCTTTTCGCGCTTCTTTATTGTTTTTCTTTCAGCGCCGTTGTGCTGTTTTTTGATAGCCTTATTTTCTTTCTTTTCCATTTTTTCTTCTTTCTTTTCAGCCTTTGGAGTGTTTTGCTCCTGAGCGAAAACAACAGTTGTAGTGCCTATGAACCCTACAATAAGAAGTGCGGTAAGAATGTACTTTTTCATGAATAATGTTTTTTGTTAGGAATAACAATTGCTAATTAAAAAACCATGCCCCGGAACTCCATGCTGCACTTTCCTAACTATTAGTTAGTTAATAGCGTCTATTGTTATACTTTGATCCAAGACTGTTTTTTAAAAAATATATTATATTTAATAATTCAAAATACGCCGTTCTCATGAAGCAATTCTATATTATTTGCACTCTCATTGTATGCATTTTTTCATCACCCATCGTAACACTTGGACAAATGGATAGCTGTAATGTCTTTCTACAGGGCAACTACCTGGAGGCAGGCATTAACTGGAACGGCGCATTTGGTACCAGTTCCAGCGCTCCTGCAGGTTATCATCCCAAAGGCAGCATGGGCAACATAACGGATTGTCATGGCTTGTGCTATACAGGAACCTCTAACCTCGCATTTGTTGCTGACCCTGATAAAGACGGCTGGAACTTTGGCACTCCGTACGCTTATATAGGAGACTATTGTCTGCCGGGTATCCCACAGGAGGGTTGGAGCATAATGGCTGACGGCATACAGGCAAATGCCTGGGATGGCTATGGCTGTGGCACTGCCCCCGGTATATCTGACAGCCATATTAGTGGTGGTAATGTATCTTATTCTGCATCAGGTAGCGAACGGATAGGCGCATGGGAGGCGGATTTTGATAGCATTACCATAGCTCAGATAGTAACCCTGGATGTAAACAAGCTGTACCTGAAGGTGCAAATAGTGCTGGTGAATAACGGAACAGTTGCACGAAAGGATGTTTACTATGCACGGTCACTGGACCCGGACAATACTGCCGCAGAAAGTGGTGTGTACACCACCATAAATAAAATAGAAAGCAAGCTCCCCAACGCACAGGGCAGGAGCCTTGTATCTGCACTTGGCTTATATCTGACCTATGCACCTTTATCTAACACATACCTTGGACTAGGCACTACGGATTGCCGTGGTAAAGCTTTTACAGTAAGAGGGGACTATTATCCTGAGACGGGAAAGCTGGATTCAATTTATGGCAAATTCAGAGGTATAGGGGATACCGTACACTACCGGATGAGCGGCAGTGATACTGCTGATGAAGCTATAGGGATGGTCTTTAAGATAGGTGACCTGGATGCGGGACAAACAACGGCAATTAATTTCTATTACATATTCAGCAAAGCCGATGTCGATTCTGTCCTCACCCCTGCTGCTACTTATTGGACAGCCACCGGTAATGCAACCAAGAATCATTCAGGCGATACTGTTCATACCTGTGCTAATTCTGATGTTACCCTAAATATATCCAGTGCCGGGTCTTATACCTGGAACTGGTATTCGCCAAGCGGTGTACCTTTAAGCACAAGCACCGGTACAATTGTAAATGTGTCTGTAGACAGCACCCCTGCGATCGTAATAGCTGTCGGCAGCTCAAGCTGTACGGGCAATGATACAGTAGTTATGGTTGTCAATCCTAATATACCTACTATAGTGCCGACCATAAATATTACAGGCCCCTTCTTTGAAAAGGTGGGTACAACGATTACTCTAAACGCTACAGTTACTAACACCGGCGGCCCTTATGAAATACTATGGAGAAACAATGGCATTGGCTTTGCCACTACCACTTCACCAACGGTAACTTACACCAAAGCTCCGGGTATAGATATGATAAAGGCAGTAATCATACCA
>JAFDXS010000039.1 GCA_018267795.1 Bacteroidota bacterium
GATGAACGTGTCACCATTACAGCGCAGACAAATAATGTGAACATGCAGAACTTTTCAGACCAGAATTTAACAGGAATGAACAGTGGCGGTGCCGGTACGTCTGTAACAAAATCTTTAGGGATAAACTATAATAATAAAATAGGAAAGAAGATAGATATAAACGGAAGCTATTCATTTAATGAAAATGATAATAGTGCGGAACATAATACATGCAGGCAGTACGGACTGGCAGCCGACTCAGGTCAGATATATAATGAGTTTAACAATGCAAATAATAATAGCTACAGCCATCGTCTGTATCTAAGGATCAATTATAATATTGATTCCATGAATAGCTTGCTTATTGATCCACAACTTTCACTACAGAAAAGTTATAGCCACTCTTCTTTATTTGGCAGCACTACTCAGGCAGGGGATACTCTTAATAAAACAGTTAATAATAACCAGGCTAATACCCTTGGCTATATGTTCTACGGTAATATTCTTTTCAGGCACAGATTTAAAAAACAAGGCAGAACATTTTCTATAAACCTGAATACTTCTAATAACCATAATAATGGGTTGTCGTTTTTGAATGCGCAAAATATCTTTTATGCTAATGCCGCAGCCAGTGACACGCTGAACCAGAAAACAAATACACTATGGAATAACTGGAATATATTAGCTAACGCCACTTATACGGAGCCTCTAGGTAAAAATGGGCAGTTGCAATTACAGTATAACTATACTACCCAACCAGGTAATTCCATAAGGAATACAGATAATTTTTCATTGCCGGATGGCGCATATACAATTCCGGACAGCGCTTTGTCCAATACTTTTTCCAGTAACAATACTATGCAGAAACTTGGTGGCAGCTATCAATATAATGCTAAGAAAATTATCGCCTCTATTGGTTTGTATTACCAGGTTGCTGAATTGTACAATAATCAGTCAATGCCTTATTCCTCAACAGTAGATAAGACGTTTAGCAATTTTCTTCCTGTTGCAAGTTTCCAATACAAAATTTCTGACAAGCGAAACTTGCATGTAAATTATACCGCTAATACTATGTCTCCGTCAGTTACCCAACTGCAAAATGTAATTAATAATGCTAACCCATTACAGCTGACAACAGGTAACCCTGAACTAAAGCAACCCTATTCGCACAATATCATGATGCGTTATAGCGCTATTGGCAAGAATAGCAATATGTTTTTTGCTACGGTAAACGGCACTTATACCCAAAATGTGATTTCCAATAAAAGCATCATAGCTGATTCTAATACCTTGCTTAACGGGAATATCTTATTACCCAAGGGGTCACAACTAAATATGCCTGTGAATATAAATGGTGCCTGGAGCGTATATGCAAACCTGACTTACGGTATTCCGGTACACATCATAAAGTCTAATCTTAATTTGACTTTATATTCAGGTATTACGAATACTCCCGGAATAATAAACGAGATTATTAATAACTCTGAAAATAAAAATGTGGGATTAGGGTTAACAATTAGCAGTAACATAAATGAAAATATAGATTTCACCTTTACGTCTAATGCCTCATACAATGCAACAATTAATTCAATTAATACAGCTGTAAGTGCTAACTATTTCAATGAATCCAGTTATCTGACATTTAACTGGGTACTACCTGGAGCCTTCGTATTTAACACGCAAATGAATTATCAAACGAACTCTGGACTTTCAGATGGATACAATCAAAACTTCCTCCTATGGAATGTTGGTTTTGGAAAAAAACTATTTAAGAAAAGGCAGGGGGATATAAGGCTTACTGTGTACGACTTGCTCAAGCAGAATAACAGTATTCAGCATAGCGTTACTGAATCATATATATCAGATGTACGTAGCAATATTTTGCAGCGCTACCTTATGCTTACATTCACTTATAACATCAGGAATTTTCATAAATAAAAAAGCGGAGTGATTAACTCCGCTTTTACTATTAAGCTTTATTTAGTTTACTAAATTCTTCTTTGTTCTTTTCTTCCTTCTCCATATCTTTTTCCTGGTCTTTGTCATAAGCTTTTATAATGTGCTTCACGAGTCTGTGACGTACCACGTCAGCTTCATCAAGTTGCACATAGCCTATGCCTTCTATATTGCGCAGTATCTTTGTAGCTTTTATAAGACCGGATTTCTGGTTCTTAGGAAGATCTATCTGCGTAAGGTCGCCTGTTATAATTGCTTTTGCAGAAGGTCCTATACGCGTTAAGAACATTTTTAGCTGGAGGTCCGTTGCATTTTGTGCCTCATCAAGTATGATAAAAGCATTGTCCAGCGTACGGCCTCTCATGTATGCCAGCGGAGCTATTTCTATTATACGGTTGGCCATATAATAGTTAAGCTTATCGCTTGGTATCATATCATCGAGTGCATCATACAGTGGGCGTAAATACGGATCAATTTTCTCTTTCAGATCGCCGGGTAAAAAACCGAGACTTTCGCCAGCTTCTACTGCCGGGCGGGTAAGTATTATTTTTCTTACAGCTTTGTTCTTAAGAGCTCTTACCGCTAGCGCAACAGCAGTGTAGGTTTTACCGGTACCGGCAGGGCCTATGGCAAACAGTACGTCATTTTTCTCAGACACATTTGCCATCAGCTTCTGGTTGGCAGTTTTGGCTTTTATCACTTTGCCATTAGGGCCAAATACCAGTATGTCGTTGTTTGTTGGGTCTTCAGTTGCTAATTCTCCGCCTTCTTCATCACCCAGAATTTTAGAGAAGTAGTTTTCCGAAAGATGACCATTGCGCTCAAGATAACTGATTACTTGTCCTATTTTGCCTTGTGCTGCACTTACCTCATCAGGTTGGCCGGATAGCTTTATCTGAGAGCCGCGCGATAGTATTTTAAGTAGCGGAAATTTGCGTTTCAGGATTTCAAACTTGTTATTGTTTATCCCAAAAAACTCAATAGGGTTAACTGTCTCGAGATTAATGATAGCTTCTGTCAATTTGCTTCCGGTTTTAGTTGTAAATAAATATACAATAATTGTACCGCTACTTTTATTACTAAGCTGTTAATTATTTGACATTAGATTTTGTACTCGTTTTTCTTGAATTCTTCTACTTTTTGTGCTACTGCAGCATCGCTTAGCGCGAATATTCTTGCAGCCAATACCGCAGCATTTTTAGCGCCGGCCTTACCTACAGCCAGTGTACCTACCGGCAGCCCTGCTGGCATCTGTACTATGCTGTACAGGGCATCGATACCACCAGGCAAGCCACCGTCCAACGGAACACCTAATACAGGCAAAGAAGTGTATGCGGAGCATACGCCTGGCAATGCGGCAGCCATACCGGCAGCAGCTACCACTGCACCAAAGCCTTTTTCTTTAGCTGTTACCATTAGTTCTCTTACCTTGTCCGGATTGCGATGTGCTGATGCAACTACCATTTCGTTTTCTATACCAAACCAATTCAGCCAGTTGCTGCATTCCTGCATTACTTTTTCGTCGCTCTGCGAACCCATGATGATCATTACTTTCATTGTAGTATGTATTTTGTTTTCGGTTTTTTAGTTACTCTATTAACGCTAAAATATTGCAGACGGTTCATTTCTTGCTTAAATTCTTTCAACACTATGTGCAAATCTTCTTGTATATAATTTATTAGTTTATTATTTCACACTTACGAATATTAAATTTACCGCTCAATTTAATTCATAAAGAATGTCTTCTCTTGGCAATAAGGTTGTGGTTATTACGGGCGCTTCATCGGGCATAGGCCATGCATTGGCTTTGGTCGCAATGTCCCGTGCTGCAAAAGTAGCGGTTTGCGCGCGTAATATTGAAAAACTCAAGGCTGCTTTTCCTGGTGTGGCAGATGATAAGATATATTTCGAACAAACAGATGTGAGCAAGGAAGAAGATTGCAAATTGTTTATTAATAATGTGATACAAAAGTGGGGCAGGGTAGATGTGCTCATAAATAATGCAGGCATTAGTATGCGTGCATTGTTTGAGGATACTGATGTGAAGGTGATCAAAGAGCTAATGGATATTAACTTTTGGGGCACAGTGTATTGTACCAAATATGCCTTGCCGTCTATAAGGCAAAATAAAGGAGTAGTAGTTGGGGTGTCTTCTATTGCAGGCTATCGTGGTTTACCGGGGCGCACTGGCTATTCGGCTTCCAAATTTGCTATGCAGGGTTTCCTGGAGGCTTTGCGTACTGAGCTGCTGCATACGGGCACCCACGTTATGTGGGTTTCTCCCGGCTTTACGGCATCAAATATTAGAAATGTGGCCCGTAGTGCCAATGGATCTATACAGGGCGAAACACCGCTTGAAGAAAACAAATTGATGAGTGCTGAAGAATGTGCAAAAATTATCCTCGACGGGGTGGAGCAGCGTAAGCGCACTATCGTAATAACAGGACAAGGCAAGCTTACAGTATTAATAAATAAGCTTTTTGCTGGCCTTGCTGATAAGCTTGTATTCAAGCATTTTCTTAAAGAACCGGGCTCCCCACTGCTCAGGTACCACCCGGATCAGAAGATATAATACGTCTTACGTATTATCATAATTAATGAGGAAAATGGCTTAATTTTAATTGCAATTTCTTCATCATGCGGCATGTCCCTATAATATCCTTAGTGCTCTTAGTTGCAGTCATAGTCTCCATTCCGCATATCAGCTATTCCCAAAAATGGTATTATCAGCCTGATAATAGCGTTAAGGTATTTGACGGTGCCGGAAATCAAAAAGCATTAGCATGGTGTGGCGGTTTCGATAATCCCCAGTTTAATATGGCAGATCTTAATCACGATGGTCTTGCCGATATGGTGGTGTTTGATCGGGGTATTGGTTTGAGGACATTCATTAACAAAGGAAGCGTTGGCAACCCCAACTATGTTTATACTCCTGAATACGAACGAAATTTTCCTCCGATAGATAATTACCTAATAATGGCGGATTACAATTGCGATAATATACCGGACCTTTTTCAGTCAGGTATCGAAGGGGTTGCCGGGTTTGATGTATGGAAAGGTTATTACAACGGCAGCAATCAGCTTTGCTTCACACACTATCAGCAGTTATTTTATAGTAATGATGTGTTCGCATCTGGCAGTGTTAATGCATACTGCAACCCCGGTGATATACCAGCAGTAGTAGATGTGGACAATGACGGCGACCTGGATTTTCTTGCTTACGATGTGTTTGGCAGCACAGTTTCTTATTACAAAAATGAACAGGTAGAGGATGGGTTACCATGCGATAGCATTCGTATAAAGCTTAGAGACAATTGCTGGGGCAAATTTTACCAGGGATATGAATTGCCATATCACCTGAAATATACATGCGATAATTCTGGCCTAACCTATTTGCCAGGCGAAAAGAAAACCCATACCGGCAATGCTATATGCCTGCTGGACATGGATGGCGATGGCGATAAAGATTACCTGGGTGGTAATATTTCTTACCCCTATTTGGTGTATTGTACTAATGCTAAGAAAGGATCGCTTAATAATCTTGACAGCATGGTTTACCAGGATACCATGTGGCAAAGCAGTGGTACGCCGGTATACTTGCCTCAATGGCCTGCTGCCTATAATGTAGATGTAGATCAGGATGGTAAAAAAGATATTCTTGTTGCTCCAAACACCAAAGGGGAAAACTATAAATGCATTTTTTATTATAAGAATACTGGCACCGCTACAGCACCTGCGTTTACTTATCAAAGTGATACCTTTTTAATAGACAAAACAATAGATGCAGGTACAGGTGCATACCCTGTTTTTTTCGATTATAATAAAGACGGCAAACCGGATTTGTTCATTGGCTCAGATGGATATTATCAATTAGGGGGGACTTATGTGTCGCGCGTTTCTTATTATCTCAACACCAGCACGCCGGGCAATCCTTCTTTTACCTTACAGACCAACAACTTCTTAAACCTCGATACTTTTAAATTTAGAGGAGCTTCTCTGGCAGTAGGGGATATAGACAATGATGGCAAGGCTGATCTTATTATGGGCCACTCTGATGGTACCCTTTCTTATTTCACAAATACTGCAGCTTCTGATGCTGTGCAGCCTGTATGGGTATTGATGCTGCGTACTGTACAAGATGTATTGGGTAACAATATAACTACCGGTGGTAATGCTGCGCCTTTTATTTACGATTTAGATAAAGATGGTAAACCCGATTTAATTTCAGGCAATTATACAGGCTATCTTCTGTATTATCAGAATGTAAGTACAACAGCTGGTGCCATCCAACTAAAATTGATAAATGCGCATTTAGGCGGGGTAAAGGTTGATAAGCCATGGGCCGGACATTTTAATAGTGTGCCTTTTATAGGAAAGATTGATACCAGTGGAAAAGACTATTTACTGGTAGGCAGCTATTCCGGCTCTATTTATAGGTATGATGGTTTTCAAACGGGTGATACAAGCAGCATTTTTACAATGCTGGATTCAGCATATTCTTATATAGACACTGCATACCTTGTAAAAAATAATGGTGGTAGCTACGACATAGGTGTATACGATGGTTTTCGCTCAGCTCCTGCCGTAGCAGATGTAGATGCTGATGGCAAATATGAGATGGTGGTAGGTGATGCTTATGGTGGGCTTATGTTTTATAAATGGGATACTGCTGCACCTGTTGGTGTACCGCAGGTTTCAGCTCCGGTACCCGAAAAGCTAATAAATATTTATCCTAATCCTGCGACAGATAAACTTACTATTTCCTGGAGTGGTTTAATGGCTTTAGACGCAAAGCAGGTTTTCATTGTAAATATAGCAGGGCAACAAATAGCATCTTATACTGTGCCTAAAGCGCGGACGGATATATCCATTTCAACAGCTACGCTACCAGCCGGCGTTTATATATGTGTGCTCCAATCCGTCGGGGAAAAATACTTTGAGCGATTTACAATATTGAGATAATTTCCAACACTGCAAGTATGGTTTCCTAATTCCTTCTAATCTAAAAATGTAATTCAAAATTAATTTTTTGCCGCTTTATTGTAATTTTTACCCAACCGTATTTTTGACTGCACTGTCTATTTGATTACATTAACGTTTTTCTCATCAATAACAGATTTGAAATCCTGTTAATTTCTGTCCCTATCGTTTATAGATATTATTCCTATCGCTAATCCGTTGCTGATTATTGGCTTGTAAATGAAGGTTTATTAATTATTGGTTTAAGATTTTTAAACTGGCCTTAGAACTTTTTATTTTATTGATAATCAATTATATATGATATTTATAGCGTATTTAATTCGATTTTATATCTATTGTTTAAAATTTTCCTAAAAAAAATTAACCAAAAGTTATTGTTTTAATAGCAAAATAACTAATTTGAAATCGATTGTAATATATACCCGCATTTATTCATTATTGGTGTCATTAAGTAAAAAAAATTAAAGTTTTAATTATTAGTTTATGAATAAAAAACTTTTACTATCCCTTTTTACCGCATTTACAATTGGTGCTTCATCCGTTGCTACTGCCCAAAACTATATAACAGAAAGTTTTGATGGTAGTACATTTCCTCCCACAGGGTGGAGCAGAACTGCAGGTACCGGTACAAGCGACGGTGGCGGGTGCGGCTGTACAGATTGGGAACAGACGTCTTACGGCTTTTTCTCTCCAACACCAGGCACACATACTGGTGCTGGTATGGCTGGCTATAATAGCTGGGATATCAGCTCAGGCGCTCATGCCGAATTGATAAGTCCGTCGTTAAACTTTTCTGCTTATACAGGAGGTGCTAACCAGGTTTCTTTCTGGTATTACGGCTCCGGTGCTACTGACTATGTAAATGTATATGCTAATACATCTGCGAGCCTTACAGGTGCAACCTTGGTAGGGACAGTATACTCGTATGATGTAAGCGGTTGGGCACAGCTCACCTATTCTTTACCATCTACCAGTACCTTTACTTCATCATCCACTGTGTATGTTATTTTCGAAGCCGTTTCTGATTATCGAAATGACCAATACATCGATGATGTTTCTATCGATCATATTCCACCTTGTTCAGGTGCTACATCTATAGCCATTACATCTTTGGCGCATGGTGTATGCAGCGGCAATTCATTTACAATGAGTGCTACTACCACACCGGCATTAATATCGGGTGTAGGCTATCAGTGGCAGAAAGCTACTACGCCTGCCGGTCCATGGACAAATATTGCAGGTGCCACTAGTACAAGTTTCACAACCAGTGTTACTTCTGCTACATATTTCCGCATTGTCGATACTTGTCGTAGTGTAGGTGCTGTATCTATATCAAATGTTGATACCGTAACTATCAATTCTGCTGCGCTTTGCCCTTGTAAGCCTGCATATTATTATCCTACTTTCTTTAGTTCAGCAGCTTGTGACTGGAATATTGATGATTTCCAAATAACCGGTACGTCTCCATCCAGTATCAGTGATGGTGCGCTTGCGTGCGGTGGCCCCGGCACTGATAGCTACAACGGGTATTATGACAGAACAATGGATACCGTAAATATGACCCAGGGTGGTACTTATAGTGGTTCAATGGATGTTGACTATGGATACTATGATGATATTGCCCTGTGGATAGATTTTAATGATGATGGTGTTTTTCAATCTACCGAAATGGTATCGCCTGTGCAGGGTAATGGTTGTTGCGGATCTTATATTACCAACTGGTCATTTAATGTAAATATTCCACTTACAGCGCCTTTAGGCCCTCATAGAATGCGTGTGCGTTATGGGGTTACTTATAATTCTAATCCGCCGGTATTATCAACAGACGCTGATCCATGTAACTATAATACTTCTACCTACTCATTTTACTATTACCAGGGTGCTACAAGAGATTATGTAGCGAATGTCTTACAGGCACCTGCATGTAGCGGCATACCAAGCGCGACTGCTGTGCCTGCAGGCCCGCAAACTTTATGCTCAGGAGTATCTGATACATTAACTGCTACCATTCCTTCCCCGGTAACAGGCCTTACTTATCAGTGGCAGTCATCTAATACCGGTGGCGTTAGTTGGTCTAATATATCCGGTGCTACGAATAAAGCTTACATATTTACAGTTAGTACTGCCTTGTGGTATCGCTGTGTGGTAACATGTTCTAATAGCGGATTATCTACTAACACAAACATTGTAATAGTAAATATCAACGCTACCTGTCCTTGTACGCCTACATATACTTATACATCACCATCCTCATTCTATGCCATGTACAATGTACAGGTAACGGGTTATGCAGGATCTAATATTAATGACTATCCATCTACAAGCACTGCTACAGGTTATGACGACAGGACAAGCGTTGTATCGCCGGTAGATATGCTGCAAGGTGGTAGTTATTCGGGCTCCTTGTCTTTTTACTTTTATTATCAGTCCGCTGCAATATGGATTGATTTTAACGATGATGGTACTTTTTCATCAAGCGAGCTGATGGCAGGCCCTACAGCCACTACATCCTGCTGTTCATATACTACTACAAGGAACTTTACTTTAAATATACCTGCTGCTGCAAATACGGGCATACACCGTATGCGTGTTCGTGATGTATATTATTGTTGCAGTACGCCGTCTTCTATTGATCCATGTAATAGCTATTATTATGGCAACACTGCAGATTATCTTGTAAATATCGAAAGCCTGGAGCCTGTGCCTACTTTAAGTCCTGATACAACACAGAACCTTTGCGTAGGCAATACTATATCAATAACAGCTTCAACTACTGCCACTGGCTCACTTACCTACAACTGGACCGGGCCTAATGGTTTTGTTTCGAGCACAACTACTACAGCCAGTTCAAATACAATTAATATAACAGGTGCTGCATTCGCTAATAGTGGCGTATATACCGTACGTGTTACTTCGTCTACCGGTACATCTAACCCTGCAATGGATACAGTATATGTATGGCCTTACCCCGTATTCCTTACGGGCAGCCCATCTAATAATTCTCCGGTATGTACACCAAATCCACTGCAGTTAACAGCAGAAGCTAATCCTGCCAATGCCACATGGACTTGGTCAGGCCCAGCTTCGTATTCTTCTTCTACAGTAGATCCTGTTTTATCTCCTACGGATGCGTCTATGTCTGGTACATATACAGTAACGGTTAGTAACCACGGTTGTAATACCTCGGCCAATACTACAGCTATTGTTCACCAAACCCCTTCTATAGCGAGTGTTTCAGGTAGTAATCCTACAAGTTGCTCTTGCAATTGCGGCAGCTTTACACTTGCAGGGCTTAATGCATCTACTGCTTATACAGTTAATTATCATAAAAACGGTTCTCCTGCTGCCGCTGCCAGTATAACGACAGATGCATCGGGTAATCTTACTGTAACAGGATTAAGTGCAGCATTATATGATAGCATTATGGTAACACTTAATGCATGTCCTTCAGCTCCTGTGTCCATAATGCTTTCCAACCCTTCTGCACCTGCTACACCTGTAGCAAGCAGTAATAGTCCGGTGTGTCAAAATTCCACACTTTCCTTCACTGCCACTGATGCTACCGCAGGTGTGAGCTGGACATGGAACGGGCCAAATAGCTTTTCATCATCTGTATCGAGTCCTTCCCGTACCAATGTTCCGCTTGCTGATTCCGGTACCTACTATGTTTTTGTAACAGATGGCAGCGGTTGTACTTCTAATGTGGTAACGCTAAATGTAATTGTTAAGCCTGTACCTGCGAACCCAGTGGCCAGCAGCAATAG
>JAFDXS010000003.1 GCA_018267795.1 Bacteroidota bacterium
AAAACAATGCTTATACTACCAACGATATTACTAACTACTATATACAACTGCCACTCCAAAACCTGGAAACAGCCTTTTGGCTGGAAAGCGACCGCATGCTCTCTTTGGCATTCAGTGAAAAGAGCCTTGATGTGCAGCGCAAAGTGGTAAGTGAAGAATTTAAAGAGCATTACCTCAATCAGCCGTACGGCGATGCATGGCACCACATCAGGCAGATGGCTTATAAAAAGCATCCTTACCAGTGGATGACCATTGGCCTTAACCTGAAGCACATAGAAGATGCAAAACTGGAAGATGTAAAAGCATTTTTCTTTAAACACTATACACCGGCTAATGCCATCATGTGCGTGGCTGGAAATGTAACATTGGAGCAGGTAAAAGAACTGGCGGAAAAATGGTTTGGCCCTATTCCTTCTGGTGAGAAGTATGTGCGTCAGCTTCCTGCAGAACCTGCACAGCAACAGGCACGTATGGAAACAAGCTATTCTGATGTACCGCTGGATGCTCTATACAAAACATGGCATATAGCTGGTCGCCTTAGCGCGCCATACTATGCTACAGATCTCATTACCGAGATAATGGGCAATGGCTATGCTTCCCGCCTTTACCAACGTTTGGTGAAAGAAGAGCAGCTTTTCAGCAACATCAGTTGCTATCACACCGGTAGCCTTGATCCGGGCTTGCTGGTAGTAGAAGGGAAAGTGCGCGAGGGCATAACGCTGGAAACGGCAAATGAAGCAGTAGAAAGAGAAATTAAGAAACTGGTGGCTGAAGGCGTAACTGAAGAAGAATTGCAGAAAGCAAAAAATAAGATAGAAGCTATGATCTCATTTGAAGACATGACACTTCTATCCCGTGCAAATAACCTTGCCTTTTACGAGCTACTGGGTGATGCTGCACTAATAAATGAAGAATGGAACAAATACCAGGGAGTATCTGCAAAGTTCCTGCAGGAAACTGCCGCAGATATTTTCAGAAGTGAAAACAGCAGTACACTGTTTTACAAAAAGAAAGCAGCAATTGAAGCAGTAGCATAATTGTAGCTACAACAATCACGTATATGAAGCAGGCCATAATTGCATTAGTACTGTTCTTTATTTGCAATGAGGCATTTGCCCAGCAGTCAACTATGCCTGCTGCAAGCGCATTGGGGAATAACTACGAGTCAATATTCAAAAGCCATGTAGGCAATACCTACGTGCCTTTTGACATTACCACTACAGATGGCAGACACCTCACCAACCAGTCTTGCAAAGGAAAGATTGTGGTGCTGAATTTCTGGTTTGAAGACTGCGGTGGCTGCCGTGGCGAGATCAAATATCTGAATGCTTTGTATGACAGTCTGAAAAAAGATACTGACGTAGAATTTGTGGCAGTAACCTTTGACAAAAAAGAAACGCTACCCTCGTTTATTAAGACCTTTAAACTCAATTACCCCATTGCAACTATCAGCAGCCAGAATGAGGCCTATCGTATGAATTACAGGATGGGCTTCCCAACTAATATTATTCTTGACAAATCGGGCAAAGTAGCTATGATGAAAATGGGTATTTCTGATAAAGAAAGTCGTTTCCACATGTCTACGCAGCAGGTTTATGATAAAATATCATCGCTTAAAGCAGTCAATTAAACTCACTATTACACATGCTTTTTGAAGGAAAATTTACAAACGAGCAGAATGCTTTCAATAACCGCATCACTCAGTTATTTGGCATACGCTACCCTATCATCCAGGCTGGCATGATATGGGCTTCCGGCTGGCGGCTGGCGGCGGCAGTGAGCAATGCAGGTGGCCTTGGCATCATAGGTGCCGGCAGCATGTATCCTGAAATTCTCCGTGAGCATATACAGAAATGCAAGCAGGCAACAGGCAAACCATTTGCCGTAAACCTGCCCCTGCTTTACCCAGATATTGAAAAGCATGTAGCAATAATAATAGAAGAGAAAGTGCCAATAGTGTTTACATCTGCTGGCAATCCCAAAACATGGACTGCAAAGCTAAAGGAGCAAGGCATAACCGTAGTGCATGTAGTCTCCAGTGCAAAATTCGCAAAGAAGAGCCAGGAGGCAGGTGTAGATGCTGTAGTTGCAGAGGGGTTTGAGGCTGGCGGCCATAACGGCCGGGAAGAGACTACCACGCTTTGCCTCATTCCAGCTGTTCGCCAGGCCATTACTATTCCGCTCATAGCGGCAGGCGGTATCGCTACTGGTCGCGCTATGTATGCTATGATGGCATTGGGCGCTGAAGGCGTGCAAATGGGTTCGCGCTTTGTGTGTAGCCCGGAGGCCTCCAGCAATGCAGCATTTAAAGAAGCAGTAATAAAAGCAGATGAGGGCGATACTGTGGTAACACTAAAAAAACTCACACCTGTGCGCCTTATAAAAAATCAATTTTACCAGCAGGTGCAGGAAGCAGAAAACAGCTGTGCGACTACAGACGAGTTACAGGACTTATTAGGTCGCGCACGCGCCAAGCATGGCATGTTTGAGGGTGATCTGAACGAGGGTGAATTAGAAATAGGCCAGGTAAGCAGCATAATAAAAGAAATAAAGCCCGCCGGCGACATAGTACAGGAAGTATGGAATGAATTTAAAGCAACTGCAGCTAACCCATTTACTTACTAACACAAATGCCCGCATTATGCGGGCATTTGCTTCTATATAATTTCTGCAAAAAAATTAATCTATCAGGTAGTTCGGTTCATCTGAAATCAGGTTCAGGTCTACACTTTCCATACCTGCTATACCTTCTATCGAGCCTTTTATATGTGCTGCATTCAGCAGCACCTTTTCCAGTTGCTTTTCTCTCGCCTTCCATAGTTTTTCCATCTGGTCGCGCTCTTTCTGTATCGATATTTTCATAGCCATAAAGCCCTCACGTATTGCCTTCCATTGTCCGGAAAATTCGTGGCTTATCAGGTAGTTATACAGCAAAGTCATCTTATCCCCTTTATTATCCTGGTTCTTGGTAGCTGTATATATTTTCATCACCAGGTCACGCATCACATTTGCCAGTGCCCGCACCTCGCTGAAGTTACATATCCACACACCGTCCTTCTCTCCAAAGCATTCCATATCCTTGGGCATTGACTGTGTTACAATAATAGCCACATCTGCACCCAGGCTACGCATATCCGATTTCAGCTTTTCTATCCACTCTATGCTAAAGTCTTTAGTGCGCTTACTTTCATATATTATTTTACCGCACTCCTGCCCAAAGTTGTTGCGCACTGTTTGTATGCAATCTGCACCACGTACTCCTTTGCCTACTTCACTTACCACATCAAAAGGAAATGCATTACGTAGCAACGCTTCCAGCGCCAACTCCTGCACTTCGCCCTGTAGCTGCATGCTGCCTTGTTCTGCTTTTCTGCGCATCTCCTCGGCCAGTTTACGCTGGTCTTCCAGTTGCTTCTCCAGTTCCTTCACTTTCATCTGGTATTCCTGTTCCCTCACTTTCTGGCGCTCATCCTCATCCTTTCGCAGCACTTCCTGCAGTTTTCCCCGTTCCTCTATTAGTGCTCTCTTCAGCTTCAGCTCCATTTCCTGTTCCTGGGCCATTAGTTTGTCTTTCAGCTCCAGCAGTTCCATTTCTTTATTGCTTGCTGCCTTTAGCTTCTCATCTCTTTCACCCAGCAATTTTTGAAAATATTTCAGTTGACCGTCAAACTCCTCGGTAATATTTTTACGCAGTTGTTGTTGCAGTTGCATTTCCCGGTCACGAAATTCATCTTCTTTTTTCTTTTGTGCTTCTTTCCATTTCTCACGAAATTCCCTTGCCACCTCTTCTCGCACCGATTGCGCTATGGCATCGTTAGGCTCAAATGAGGTATTACAATTAGGACATATTATGGTAGTATTCATACGCGTCAATATCTGTTAACAGAACATTACAAATATCGGATTTATGAGGAACAAGAACTCCTTATTATTTTTATGTATTTTTCGCTCCATGCGCACAAAGCTGCTACTCATTCTTTGTTGTTTATTGGCATATATAGCTGCACCTGCACAGGAAGTGCCGGCCAGGGCATATCGCCTGTATATGAAGGCTATGGCCTACAAAGCCAAGAAGGAAACAGACAAGGCGTGTAAAGAAATGCAGAAAGCCATAGACGCTTATGGTGCTTATACCGATGCTTATAGCGCCTTAGGTGAATGGTATTTCAATATGCACCAGTTCACGCTTTCTGCCGGTGTGTTCGACAGGGCTTCAAAGAGTTGCCCTGGTGGCAAATCTGCTTTCGCAAAGCCGCTGGCAAGAAGCCTCATATTTGGTGGCAATCCCACTGAAGGCATGAAGGCCCTCAGTATGCAGAGCAATTCCGGCAATGACAGAGAAAGTAAAAAGCTGCTCGACCAAGCTTATTTTATAGAAAAAACTATTGGTGCTGCATGGAAGGACACAGCCTTCAATATGGGTCCGCGTGTAAATACAAAAAACGCCGAAGTATTCCCTTTTATCTCTGCCGATACGCAGACGTTCTATTTCACCCGTCGCGTCAACAATATAGACCTTGATTTCTACTATGCAGTACCTGATAGTTGTGGTGGCTGGTTTACAGCCCGCAACATGGGCAGTCCTCCTAATACTCCGGACCAGGAAGTAGGTCAAACTATCTCTGCAGATAATCACTACCTCTTTTTTACCCGCTGTGAAAACAGGAGCGAAGATGGCTGGACGCAGGGAGGCTGTGACTTGTACATGGCTTATCGCTCAGACAGTATATGGTCTGTACCGCAAAGCTTTGGCGCTACTATCAATACACCCAGCTACGAGGGTATGGCCTGCTTATCGGCTGATAATCGCGAATTATATTTTGTGAGTGATCGTCCCGGCGGCTATGGCGGTATGGATATCTGGGTATCCTCTTTCCAGGATGGTCTATGGCAGGAACCACGCAATCTGGGGCCTACCATTAATACCGCAGGCAATGAAACTGCCCCCTTCCTTCATATAGACAACAAGACACTCTACTTTGCCAGCGATGGCCGCGTAGGTATGGGTGGCAGCGACCTTTATATGGCTCGTCGCACAGGTGATACTACATGGTCTGCACCTGTTAATATGGGCTATCCTATCAATACACCCTACGATGAAATGAGTGTGTCTGCAACTATTGACGGACAAAAACTATACTTCGCTTCAGACCGCGACAGCCTCGCAGGCAATTACGATATGTACGAGATGCATCTGCCTGATGAGCTGCAACCTAAGCCCGTAGGCTATGTAAAAGGTTATATATACGATAGTCTCACCAAAGAAAGACTCACATCTTCCAGCATTTACGTTAGCGATGCCATAAAGGGCGATACCCTGTATCACTTTATGTCAAACAGGGGAGATGGCAGCTTTATGATAACACTGCCTGTAGATGGCCAATACATTTTTGGAGCAGACCATATAGGCTATATGGACAAACAAGACACCATTTCTTTTTCTAAAGATTTTCTTCAAAAATCATATCAGCAAACCATAAGTCTTTTACCCAACGACTATCAGAAACCCGTATCAGACAGCCTGATTTTCACTGTGCATTTCCCTAAGAACAGTTATAAACTTTCAGACTCTGATATCATAAATATCAAACAGGCTATGGCACCCTGGATGCCGCAAATTGCTACCCTTACCATCTTTGTCAATGGCTATACCGACAATTCAGGTACACCTATGATTAATGAAAGCTTGTCTTTCCAGCGTGCTGGCCTGGTAAAAGAAGACATTATGATGCTGGGCATAGAAGAAGGGCAGATATATTCCCAGGGCTGGGGTGAGGCTAATCCTATTGCACCAAACGACCAGGAAGACAATATGTCCAAAAATCGAAGAGTAGAGATCATTGTCCGATATTAAAGAATACATCAATATAGCAGGCATAATACGGTATTCCATTTAGCCATTTCATTCCCATTAGTTGCATTACCGCATTCCATCACATTTTTTTTCTACTTTTACAGCCATATTATTAAAGCAATTGGCTCATGGCAAATCAACTGTTAAAAGGAAAGAAAGGTATTATATTCGGTGCGCTTGATGAGCGTTCTATAGCATGGAAAGCTGCCCAGCAGGCTGTGGCCGAAGGCGCACAAATAGTGCTTAGCAATGCACCCATTGCGCTGCGCATGGGCAAGATAAATGAGCTGGCTAAAGAATGTAACGCAACAGTGATAGCTGCTGATGCTACCTCACTTACAGACCTTGAAGCACTCATGAACCAGAGCATGGAAGTTCTTGGCGGCAAGATGGATTTCATACTTCACTCTATAGGCATGTCTCCTAATGTGCGCAAGAACATCGAGTATACAGATACTAACTATGATAATTTCCATAAAACACTTGACATATCTGCCCTTTCCCTGCACAGGGTATTACAAACAGCTATGAAGTTGGATGCATTAAATGAGTGGTCTTCCGTTGTAGCACTTAGCTACATTGCTGCCCAACGCAGCTTCCCAGGCTATAATGACATGGCAGATGCTAAGGCCCTGTTGGAAAGCATAGCACGCAGCTTTGGTTATCACTATGGCTTCGCTAAAAAAGTTCGTGTAAATACCGTTTCACAGTCTCCTACGGTTACCACTGCGGGTTCAGGCGTATCTGGTTTCGATGTATTTTATACTTATGCCGAGAAAATGTCTCCATTAGGCAATGCCAGTGCAGAAGATTGTGCTAAGTTCTGTGCACTGCTGTTCAGCGACTATACACGTATGGTTACCATGCAGAACCTTTTCCACGATGGCGGCTTCTCTAACACAGGCGTAAGCCACCTGATAGTGGAAGAAATACAGAAAATAGCTACCGAAAGCGCCAATGGCTAAGCTTTTTTAATTCAAATAGCAATATTTCTCCTGCTGTAGCGTTTTTATAGCACTTAGATTTGTACCTATATGCATGTACGTGGTGTCTTTAAATTAGCTTTTTTACTACTGTGCTTTGGCGCTCATGCAGCCATAGCACAGGTAGTAGGCGGGCAATCTGCTTTTGAGTTTTTACGTTTGTCTAATGCACCGCACGTTTCAGCTTTAGGTGGTATTAACGTCGCTAACCCTGACGATGACATTGCACTTGCATTGCAAAACCCTTCGCTCATGCGTCCGGGCCTGCACAATGAGTTAGAGCTTAACTACAATAGCTATTACGCAGGTATTGGCATTGCCAATCTTAGCTATGGCTATTATGTCCCTGATTTAAATACAGCTTTCTTTCTGGGCGTTCAGAACGTCAATTACGGTTCTTTTACGCAAACAGATAACTTGGGCAACCAATACGGCGAATTTCATGCAAGCGAGTACGCTGTTTCTGTAGGTGCTTCCCGTAGCTACGGTGAGCGCTGGCGCTATGGTGCAGACCTTAAGTTTGCCAGCTCTACTCTATATGACTATTCTGCCAAGGCTTTGCTTTGCGATGTCGGTATCAACTATATAGATACTGTCAATCTTATTGATATTGGCGCCTCAGCAAAGAATATGGGTGTCATGCTCAAAGACTATACTAAAGGCATCCAGGAACCACTCCCTTTCGATTTGCAATTAGGTATTTCAAAAGAATTTAAGCATCTCCCTTTACGCTTATTTGCTACCATCCACCATTTATATCAATGGGATATTCGCTATAACAATCCCGCAGATGTTTCGCAGAGCAGCATCTTTGGCAATACAGATACCAACAAAAGTACCGGCAGTAATAAACCATACTTTGCAGATATCCTGTTTCGCCACTTTATTTTTGGCGCAGAGCTTACCCTTGGTCACCGCCTTGTTCTTACTGCTGCCTACAATCATTTACAGCGTGCCGAACTTGCATTGTCAGAGCATCCTGGCCTTGCAGGCTTCAATTTTGGTGTTGGACTAATGCTCAATAAGTTCCAGGTGCATTATGCCCGTTCCTATTATTATATAGGTGGCGCTTACAATGAGTTTGGCATTACTATGTCCCTCAATAAGCTTATGGGCATGGGCAAACCAGGCAAGTCAACATGGAATAATGTTTATCCTAACTGGTAATATATACCCTTTTGTTGTTGGCACAATAATATATGCTTGATTGTTAATGCTATTCTGTTACAACAGCGGCAAACCTTAAACATCTGCAACTACGCTCTGCACTATTAAGAGTCATTATTTATAAATTTGTGGTTAGTAACAAATGATCTTTCGTTCTTAAAAGTTTTAATTAGCAAATGGCTACTACAAAACAATACGAACAGGTAAATGAATGCCTCAACCAGCTGCAGCTTATTCTAAAACGAATAGGCATAACAGAGTTCACAATTTCAGAAAACAAACGGGAAGCTAAGTGGGAACTGACCACAGAAATAGATCAGCCACTGCTGGATAGACTTTCTGACAGCTTATCTGCTATTTATAAACAGGAAAAATTAACAGAGCATTTCGGCAAGCTTAATTCGTCACTGCGCACTTCATAAATTATTTCATTCCACGTAGGTGTCTTTTAGGCACATTAAACAGCAGTGAACTAAGCAATGGCAGTAGAAATATTGCTACAGTAAGTATAGATGTCATCCAATCTGCCGAGTGACCGGACATGAATTTCGTGAATGCAGTATCCGGATAAAAATGCTCATACACAGACGCCGATAGCTTAAATCCTAATACCCCCAGCACTACGAAAGCAGCAGTTTCCAGGAAAGGGAAACGCTCCATTAGCTTCACAAAAGCATTGGCTACTATGCGCATGGCCAATATGCCTATAAACACGCCTACCCATACCAGCACTATATTATTAGTAAACGCCACAGCTGCAAATACATTATCTATTGAGAATGCCAGGTCCATTACCTCCACCAATAGCACAGTAGCCCAGAAAGGGCCTACTACTTTTATTATAGCCTTGTAAAAACGGCTGTCTTCTTTTTTTACATCTTTCTCTGCCTCCTTGTGTTTCGCTTTATCTATAAAGTATTTTATAAAAAGATACAGCAGGTAAAACCCACCCAATGGCTTCAGCCACCATATCTGTATCAGGAAGGTCGCAAACAAAAGACACAGCCCTCTGAAGATATAAGCCCCTATTATACCATAGCTCAGTGCCTTAGCCCTGTCTTTTTTAGACAGGTCAAGCACCATAGTAGCTATTACCGCAGCATTATCTACCGATAGCAGGCTTTCTATCAGTACCAGGTTCAGAATAATGGTTAATGAAGCCAGCGGTTTGCTGGTTATCTCATGTATCAGCGCTTGTATATCCATGAATGTGAAGTCTCCTTACCAATGCACCAGCTTTATTATAGAGCCGGTAGAGGTATTGTCCAGTTTTAAAAAATATGTACCTGCAGCAAGATGTTTGCCGGGTATAGTAGTTACATCATTCCTGCTCATTCCCTGCCACACCACGCGTCCATTCATATCGCTAAGACTTAGCTTTATCCCCGCAGGCAAAGCCAATACCTGCCAACTATCTTTAGATGGGTTAGGGTAAACTTTTACATTATCAAGCTTATTTATATCCGGCACTCCGAGGCTTAAGTCCCGGTGTGGTATGCCTGTTTTATTCAGTATCCAGTCATTAGGGTCTATGCTCAGCCCATTCATACTTCTGTCCCAGTTAAAGCTGTATAACTGTGTATTCTTGTCATTGTACACTTTCACCACAGTATCGCCACTCGCAGATTTAAGTTGTATTTCCAGCGGTGTACTAAAGCAACTCACAGAGCCCGGCATTGAGGTAGTTTGCGTTAGTTGTACATACACCGTATTCCCTATCTGGTTCCATTTAGCGTTATACGTAGGGTAGCCCTGCCCATACACCCATTGACTAAAGAAAGTATCGAGGTTTCTTCCGTACACTGCTTCCATTATGTTCTTCAGGCTATCTGTAGTAGCGGTTTTAAAGGCATACTTTTGTTGGTATATGCGCAGGCCTCTAAAGAACAAAGTATCCGCAGGCGCCATATAACGCAGCATATGTGCCACAGCTGCTCCTTTATAATAAGTAAGCCTTGTATCAAATATGCGGTTCACACTGGTAGTATCATCCAGGTACACACTGCCATCAGGGAAGCCCATCACTACATTATACCTTACCGTGCGATAGCCGTTTGCTGCCGCCGGGCTCCAGAAATGCTCCAGGTACAGTTGTTCGTTATATGATGCAAATCCTTCGCTTAGCCATATATCCTTCCAGCTTGCATAGGTTACACAATCCCCAAACCACTGGTGGCAAAGCTCATGCGCTATCAGCACTGTTTGCACTTCTCCCATAGTGGTCATTGTCTGGTGTTCCATGCCACCGCCCAGGTCTGTAAAGCAATGACCATATTTCTCTTTATAGAAAGGATAGCGGCCATATAAAGTAGAGAAGTAATCCACCATCATGCCGGTACTGTCAAAATTCTTTTTGTACAAAGGCACAAAGCTCGCCGTATCATAAAAGTATTGCTGTATCAGCATAGAGTCCGTACTACCGCTGAAGTGCATGTAGGATGAGAAGTCCACGTAAGGAGCCACTGCTACTGATATCAGGTAATAATCTATCGGGTACCGTGTTTTCCATTTATACTGTGCATAGCCGGGCGCTGCGCTGGTCACGGATTGCAGCAGGCCATTGCTGCCCACCTTTGTGCTGTCGGGCACAGTCACCCACATATCTACTGAATCTATCTTATCGGTTATAGATTGCTTACAGGGCCACCAGTCCAGCGCCCAGTTAGGGTCGCTGCAACTATACATTATATGAGTTCCTGAGGGCAATATAGATGTGTTAAGCCCCTGAGTAAAGAAACCTGTACCTACCGGTGATGTCCCATGATAAAACACTTGTGCTATAAAAAAGCTGCCACTGCTTAGCGGGCTGCTGAGGTTCACCTTACGTACCACCCCGCTTGTACTTACAGTTTGCAATACACCATTTATTTTCAATGAGTCAATGGTAAGCACATCATTCAGCTCAAAGACATATACACTTAATGCAGTGGCGGTAACCTGTGCGTAAGTAGTTACGTCACCGCTTACGGATGTTGTAGTATTATTCAGGTTCAGGTTAAACTTCAGGTATTTTATATCATAGTTATTTTCCGCAGTGTCAGCGAGCGCTGTAGTTTTCAGCGCCACCTTGTGTCTTCCGGCAGCACAATAGGCCGAAGAATCAAAGCCATCTGCGTACAAATGGCCTGACAGCGGCAGCAATAAAAGTATCAGCAGGGCTTTAATGTTCATACCGCAAATTAGTCAAAACAAAATTATACTGATACCCAATCCATTACTTCGCCGAAATGAGCGTAGAGCGTTTGTTACTAAATATTTTATATAAATATGATATTTGTAATGATAGATTACTACATTTGTAAGAGCACTTATTTTTTATACTATCCCCCATTTAGGGGGAGAAAAAGGTATAATCAATATGTGTAATTTTATATCACTATAACATCTATTAAATAGATTATCAATGAAAGCATGGTTATTAAAACGGGCATCCTTCGTCGGAAAATCATTGCTCTGGTCTGTACTGCTGTACATGGCCTTTATCCTCACTTTCAGTTGGGATGATGTTTCTTCCGGCTTTAAGCAATACAGGAACAATTTACCTGTAGCAAACAGCGAGGTAACACCAGAAGCACCTACACCAAATGCTACTAAGCGTTCTGTAGTTGTTGCCATTATCAAAACTGTTGTTGCAGAGTTTGGTAAAGCCACAGCCGCCGTACACAATTAGTAATTTCTTTTAACAGAAAAAATATTCCTTCAGGTTTCTATCAATTACTTTTGATGGAAACTTTTTTATTTCTATGAGAAGCATTGCAATCTTTTGTGGTTCATCCGACGGCTATTTAGAGCAGTATAGGGAGATAGCTTACGAGCTGGGGTCTATCCTTGCCGGCAAAGGTATCCGCATAGTATATGGCGGCGCAAAGATTGGCCTCATGGGTGCTATTGCCGATGGTGCATTGTCAAACGGCGGCCAGGTGATAGGGGTTATTCCTGATTTCCTGCAAACTAAAGAAGTTACCCACGAGGGCCTCACAGAACTTGTATTGGTTACTACCATGCACGAGCGCAAAATAAAAATGCATGAGCTAAGCAATGGTGTCATCACACTCCCTGGTGGCTGGGGCACTATGGACGAGCTTTTTGAAATGCTCACCTGGGCACAGCTGGGCTTGCATCACAAACCTATTGGCTTACTAAATGTCATGGGTTACTACGAAGCTTTCAAGGCTTTTATAGATAACATGGTGCGCGAAGGTTTTGTATCAGAAGATGTCAATAAAATATTGCTCATGAGCGATTCTATAGATGAGCTGCTCGAGCAAATGGATCAATACGTAGCTCCTGAATTACCTAAGTTTATTAACAAGCAAACTACCTAGGTTTTAAAGAATATATAGCCTATTATTATTGCAGCCAGCAGCCCCATAAAGTCTCCTATCAATCCACATACCAGCGCATGCCTGGTATTTTTTATTTGCACGCTGCCGAAGTACACAGCCAGCACATAAAACGTAGTTTCTGTCGAGCCCTGTATAATAGCCGCCAGCTTTCCCTGGAAGGATGATACGCCGTATGTATTCATCACATCTACCATTAATCCACGCGCGCCGCTGCCGCTTAGCGGCTTCATGAAGGCGATAGGCAGTGTAGGTACAAAATCAGTATTCAGTCCGCACATAGCTACCAGGTAGGCAATGCCATTTACCAGGTAAGCCATGCAGCCCGACGTACGAAACACACTTATCGCCATCAGCATAGCTACCAGGTAGGGTATTATTCGTACAGCCACATTAAAGCCTTCCTTCGCCCCTTCTATAAAGTTGTCATATACATTCTGCTTCTTTACAAGCCCTGCAGTGATGAACAATGCCACTATTAATAGTATTACGCCGCTCCCTATAGCGCCCATCGTCTGGTTCATCTTATCAGCGGGCAATTGTGATAGCGAATAATGCAGCAAGGCAATTAATCCGCAAAATCCTGCAATAAATATCAGTACAGGCAATCGAAACAGGTTGATACGTTGGTAGATAGCCACTACTATCATCCCTGTTATGAAGGCAATAAACGTAGCTATAAGTGTAGGGAGAAATATATCTGCGGCATTAAAGTTCGCTACATGCTGCTGTATAGCTATAGTTTGCCTGATGGCTATTACAGAGGTAGGTATCAGTGTTATGCCCGCGGTATTCAGCACCAGGAACATTATTTGCGCATCACTTGCTGTATCTTTTTTAGGGTTTAGTTCCTGCAGCTCGTTCATTGCTTTTAGCCCCAGCGGTGTAGCGGCATTGTCTAGCCCCAGCATGGTTGCAGAGAGGTTCATCATCACACTGCCATACGCAGGACTGTCTTTCGGCACCCCACGCAGCAGTGTACGGAATAAAGGGGATACTGCTTTTGCAAATACGCGTATTACGCCTGCACGCTCTCCTATCTTCATCAGGCCCAGCCACATGGTCATCACGCCCGTAAGCCCCAGCGATATTTCAAAGCCTGACTTAGCACTGTCAAACAATCCTGTCATCATATCAGACAGCAATTGCGTCTGCCCTGTAAAGATGGCTTTACATAAAGCAACCGTAAAACCGACAAGAAAAAAGGCAATCCAGATATAGTTCAGCGTCATATCAGCTTTAAAGATAAAAAAGAAAGGCTACCAATAAGGTAGCCTCCTTGAAGAATATCTTTTTATCAGTATCTACTTCGCTGCAGGACTGTCTGGCACAGGAGCAGCAGTTGCTGGCGGCATTGTTGTATCTACAGCACCATTATCAGCACCCGGCTGCACATCGCTGCCGTTTTCATCACCTGCCATTTGGTCTTGCTTGGTCCACTGTACCAGCCATTTGCCATTTTGTTTTACCAGGTGTATTGTTTGTTCCTTAGGATTGTCTGATGTTACATAGGTAACGGTAGATTTATCACCTTCGGTCTTTACGTTCTTTATTTCAACTTTTATTCTTTTCAGCTGCTGCTTATCAGAATCAGAGCTGTTTACGCTCAGTTGCTGAAACATAGCTATCACTTTCTTTGTTTCATCTGTTGATATAGTTTTTGCAGTTTCATAATCCATGTGGTAGAAGCTGGTCAGCCATTTCTTGGCTACAGGTTCGGGTGAATTCTGGCTGCAACTGCTAAAAAATACTGCTATGCCTAAAACAGCTAATAAAGAAAAAAGTACTCTATTCATATATAAATTTTAAATCCGTTGCAAAGGTATTACTTAAATTTTACCCTGCAAATCATATTGGCATGGCGGTTCAGAAATAGGTTGTCAACCCCCACATACGAGTGCCCTACAAAGGATATAGCCTTAATATAAGCAGTATCTTTTGTTGCTATATTTAATGCCTTGTAAACAAACTCCGCACAATACAGCTTATCATCAGTTTTTAGATCAAAGTCCAGGTCAAACTTTCTTTTCTCTTTATAGAAACGATATACAACATGCTGCATACTGTCTCTTTGCGCCGCATTCATATCATAGCGCGCTATGCCAAAACCAAAATTATTCCTGGGCGAAAAAAAGAAAGAAGCCGAATCTCTCCGCAGGCAGGCATCCGGGTTATCTTCCCCGCCTATACTGTGATATACAAATGGGTACCCGTGTTCTATTATCACAAGCCCGCAATGCGAGTAGGTCTTATCGCTCAGGTTCATGCGCGATAGCACATAGCTGCTGGCATCTATGCCTGTGCGCAACACCAGGTCACCGGTATGCAGTATATGTATGCAGGAGTCTATTACTCTTTTGTTCCATGCATTATCATTCCTTGCCTGCATGCCGCTTATAGTTGCAGCATTCACAGATTTACTGCCACAGCCTGTCAGTCCTGCATACAATGCTATTATCATCACCATCACAGCTACGCTATATTGCAGCAAACCTTTTAATATATATACCCCGCCCTTATTCATGCGCTGCAAAACTACATATTCGTCTCCTGAAACATTTTAAAAGAAATGTTGTTTTTAATAGTCCTTAACTTTGCAACCTATGGTACATAAATCGCTTCGCAGCTGGATTGAGACGTTGGAAAAGGCAGGAGAATTGGTGAGGATAAAAACATTTGTTGACCCGGTTTTAGAAATCTCTGAAATCACCGACAGGGTATCTAAAACACCCGATAGAAATAAAGCGCTGCTATTCGAGAATACAGGTACCGATTTCCCTGTGCTCATCAATTCTATGGGCTCTGAGCGCCGCATGTGCCTGGCCTTAGGTGTTGATAAGCTGGATGATGTGATTCATGACATAGAAAGCATTTTCAAAACATTGTCCGCTCCTAAAAGTGGCCTACTGGAAAAATTGGCAATGCTGCCACAACTGGGCAAGTTCGCCTCATGGATGCCTAAAGTAGTAGGCGGCCGCGGTGCCTGCCAGGAGGTAGTAATGAGTAAGCCAAACTTAGATCTTTTACCCATACTCAAATGCTGGCCTAAAGATGGTGGGCGTTTTGTTACGCTCCCTGCCATACACACTAAAGATCCCAACACAGGCCAGCGCAATATAGGCATGTACCGCATGCAGGTGTTCTCTCCTGATATGACAGGCATGCATTGGCACAAACACAAGGTTTCTGCAAGGCATTACAATGAATACAAAAAGCTGAACAAGCGCATGCCTGTAGCAGTAGCTTTAGGCGGCGACCCAATTTATACTTATGCTGCCACTGCCCCGCTTCCGGAAAATGTAGATGAATACATGTTGGCTGGCTTCCTCCGCAAAAAGCGTGTGGATCTCGTTAAGTGCATTACCCAACCGGAAATAGAAGTACCTGCAGATGCAGATTTCATTATAGAAGGTTATGTTGATCCGGGCGAAGAAATGGTATGGGAAGGCCCGTTCGGCGACCATACAGGTTATTATTCTTTACCTGACTGGTACCCGCGTTTCCATGTTACTGCTATCACGCATAGAAAGGATGCTGTTTATCCTGCTACTATCGTTGGCATACCACCGCAGGAGGACGCATGGCTGGGCAAAGCTACAGAACGTATATTCCTTACACCTATCAAGATGACAATGGTGCCTGAAATAAAAGATATGAACATGCCAATAGAAGGCGTATTTCACAATCTGGTCATAACCACCATCAATAAAGAATATGCAGGCCAAGGACAAAAAGTAATGAATGCCATGTGGGGTGCAGGACAAATGATGTTCAATAAAATTCTTGTTCTTGCCGATGGCAATATCGATATCAATAATTACAAAGAACTCGCACAATACGTGTTCAATAATGTAAACCCCGCTACCGATATTTACTTTAGCCAGGGCCCTATGGATGTTTTAGATCATAGTTGTTCTAAGCTTGGCTTCGGTGGTAAAATGTGCATAGATGGCACACGCAAATGGGAAGAAGAAATGTCTGAGCCACTACAGCCTTTTTCTCTTTCAAAAGATTTTTCTGCAGAAGCTTTACTTTCCCGGTTTTCTGAAATCACAGGGATCAACGATAGTCTTGCACGCCTTTGGAATATCCCGGTGCTCTTTATCAGCATAAAGAAAGAAAGAACTAATCAGGTGCATGATGTACACGAACAGCTATCCGCATTACCTGCTTTACAGGGAATAAAGATGATACTATATGTCGAGCATACAGTGGATGTATCTGACATTGCTGATGCTCTTTGGCGTTTCTGCAATAATCTCGACCCTAAGCGCGATCATTTTTATAATAGCGGTAAAGCAAAAATTTTAGGTTTAGATGGCACCCGCAAAACAAAGGCCCTTGATGGCTTCGACCGTCCATGGCCTAATATTATTGTAGCTGATGAAAGCACGATAGCATCAGTAGATAAAAAATGGCCGGAATTAAATCTTGGTCCACTTATTACATCGCCATCGCTCAAACATCAAAATCAGATGTATGGTGAGGAAGCTGAAGTGAGTGAGCAGTTTTAGAAGTTTTTGTTTCAGAAAAAAAATAAAATAATGCTATCCCTATTAAATTCACCCATATTTAAAAAGGGAAATAGCCGTTTTATAGTATTTTCACCCTCGGAAAAACATTTTAGTTTGTGAAAGCCATTATACCGGTAGCAGGAGCGGGCACTAAATTACGCCCATTAACATATACTCAGCCAAAGGCATTAATACCTATAGCTGGGAAAACCATTTTAAGTGTTATCGTTGATCAGTTGTTAGATGCTGGTGTTAAAGAGTTTGTCTTCGTCATTGGTTACCTGGGCGAAAAAATACAGCGTTACATAGCCAAAACTTACCCGAATTTATCTTATACCCTCGTCACCCAAAATGACCGTCGTGGCACGGGTCATGCTATATGGCTCACCCGCGACGCAGTGCAGGACGACGAAGTAATGATTGTGCTGGGCGATACTGTTTGCGACTACAATGTGCATGAGATCATAAATAGCAATGTATCTGAAATAGGGGTAAGAAAAGTGGATGACCCCCGCAGCTTTGGTGTAGCAGAGATAGATGAGCACGACAGGGTACTGAAAGTAGTAGAGAAACCGCTTATCCCAAAGTCAAACATGGCGATGGTAGGCATTTACTACATCAAAGAAACAAAAGCATTATTCAACGCGCTTGATAAGCACCTGCATAATCGTGCAGACGATGATGGCGAATATCATCTTACCAATGCCCTCCAGCACATGATTGAAAATGGTATTCCTTTCCAGGCTTTCCGTGTTAATAACTGGTTCGATTGTGGCAAGAAAGAAACTTTGCTTTCTACCAATGCTACTTTGCTGAAACAAATGAATGAAACAGATACCGAGCCTCAACCTTATCCGCAGGATACCAATGTTATCATTCCTCCGGTAAGCATAGCCGAAGGTTGCAAAATTCAACACTCTATTATTGGTCCCAATGTCACTATTGGCGAGTTCACCACAATAGATTCTTCTATCATTAAAGACTCCATCATTGGTTCTTATGCCGAGCTCGAAGAGGTAGTATTGAAATCATCTATTATTGGCAATGACGCCTATGTACGCGGACTTAGCCAAAGCCTCAACATTGGTGATAATACAGAAATAGATTTAGGATAATCCGCTTAGTTAAGCTGTATTTTTTCAGCTTCGCGCTTCAGGTATAGCTCCCAGCGCCATGCAGTGTCCATCATCTGGTCCAGGTCATACTTGGTTTCCCAGCCCAGTTTTGTTGCAGCTTTATTGTTATTGGCATACACGGCCACCACATCTCCCGGCCGCCTTGCGCCTATTTTGTAATTCAATTTCTGTCCCGATACTTTTTCAAATGCAGCTATCAGTTCCAGTACGGTTACACCCTGTCCCGTACCCAGGTTAAAGACTTCGCAGTGTTCTGTATTTTTCCCATCCAGCATGTACTGCAATGCTTTGGTGTGTGCATTGGCTATATCCATTACATGTATATAGTCACGCACGCACGAGCCGTCACGGGTTGGGTAATCGCTGCCATACACTTGCATATCTTTCCTTTTACCTATAGCAGTTTGTGTTATTACCGGCACCAGGTTTTCTGGCACTTCCTGCAGTTCACCTATAGTAGCAGACATATGCGCCCCTACCGGGTTAAAATAGCGCAGCAGCACTACATTGAATTTTTTATTAGGCACACAAAAATCAGCACATATCGCTTCCCCCATTTGCTTGGTGCGTGCATACGGCGATTCAGGTTCTTTCAGTTTGGCTTCTTCATTCACTGGCAACTCATCCGCATTCCCATATACCGAGCAGGATGATGAGAATACAAAATTTTGTACCCCATATTCCTTCGCACATTGCAATACATTCACCAGGGAGTTTATATTATTCCTGAAATATTTTAGTGGTTCTCTTACAGACTCCGGTACAGATTTATATGCCGCAAAATGCACCACACCTACTATATCCGGATTTTCAATAAATATGGCTTCAGTATCTTCCAGGTCACAGAGGTTCACTTTATAGTTCTTCACGGTCTTCCCTACTATTTTCTCTACACCATGCAGCATGCGCAGAGATCCTTTTGATAAGTCATCAACACATATCACATCAAACCCGTTTTCGATAAGGTCTACTATTGTGTGGCCGCCTATATAGCCACATCCACCTGTAACCAGAATTTTCTTCTTTGCCATAATCTATTGCAAATATACCGTATCTATTTCACCTGCTGCATTTCTACAAGGCGTTTATATAGTCCGTCATGATTTATTAACTCTGTGTGCGTGCCGCGCTCCATTATACGCCCTTTATCCAGCACTATTATTTCATCTGCATTCTGCACGGTCGAGAGGCGATGTGCTATCACTACGCAGGTACGGTTTTTCATTAGTCCGTTTATAGCTTCCTGTACTATACGCTCACTCTTGGTATCCAGCGATGATGTTGCTTCGTCCAGTATCAGTATCGGTGGGTTTTTCAGCATAGCTCTCGCTATAGTCACACGTTGGCGTTCACCTCCGCTCAGTCTGCTGCCCCTGTCGCCAGCTTCAGTTTCATACCCTTCCGGTTTCTGCATTATAAAATCATGTGCATGTGCTATGCGTGCCGCTTCTTCCACCCTTTCTTTCGTTGCACCACCAGTACCTAAGGTTATATTATTATAGATAGTATCATTAAATAATATTGGCTCCTGGCCCACTACACCCATTAGCCTGCGCAGGTCATCTACTTTGCAATCCTTTACATTTATACCGTCTATCAGTATTTCACCTTCACTCACATCGTGAAACCTTGGTATCAGGTCCACTAGTGTAGATTTACCCGCACCCGATGCCCCCACCAATGCAATCATTTTACCCTTAGGTATAGCCAGGTTCACATTATCCAATATTTTCTTTTCCCCGTAGTAGAAGCTTACATTTTTTAGCTCTATCCCTTTCTCAAAGCTCTTTATCGATTTTGCATCAGGTGCTTCTTTTATCGCATTCTCTACGCTTAGCAAGTGTTCTATACGGTCCAGTGCCGCAGTACCATTCTGTACATTAGAGAATGCAGAAGAAAGATTTTTAAACGGATTTATTATTTGCGTAAACAGGGCTATATAGGTAAGGAACCATTCACTGCCCAGGCTGTTAGAGTTAGATAGCACCAGGCTGCCGCCATACCACAGTATCACGCTCACCACTATCACACCCATCGTCTCAGATAGCGGTGACGCCAATTCTTTACGTGCTGCTATTTTATTACGTGTACGAAACAGTAGGTTATTAATGCTCATAAAGCGCAGGTGCTGGTGTTTCTCCGCATTAAATGCCTTCACCACACGCATTCCTACCAGTGTTTCATCTATCAGCCCCAGCATATTGCCAAGTTGCTCCTGTGCTATATTCGATGACTTCCTTAATGACTTACTGATGCGGCCTATAATAAGCCCAGCCACTGGCAAAAATATAAACAGGAACAAAGTCAGCTGCAGGCTTATCTTAATCATTGCTCCCATGAAGAAAATAATCGTCAGCGGCTCACGGATAAATACTTCCAGCACACTCATTATCGACCATTCTACCATGGTAATATCATTCGTCATGCGTGATATAAGGTCACCTTTGCGCTCTTCTGTAAAGAAGCCTATAGGCAGCGACAATGTTTTGGTGAACATGTCATCGCGCATTCTTCTCAGCACCGCATTGCGCAGCGGGTTCAGTATATATACAGATAAGTAAAGGAATAAATTCTTCAGTATGGTAAACACCACTACTATTATGCATATATATGCCAGTGCTGTTACCTTGCCCTGCTTTTGTATCGTATCCTGTACCATGCCGCTTATCTGCGACAGTATTCCGTTCGATTTATTATAGGTTTCTCCACCTTGCGAAAAAAGCACTTTCAGCACCGGTGCCAGCATACCCAGCGAGCATAGCGAGAATACTATTGCCAGCAGGTTGCTGAGAAAGTAAAATGCTATTTGCCCTTTATAATCTTTCAGATACCGCAGTATCCTTGTCATTTTCTTCATTCGTATCTATTCTATTGTGTACGACATGCTACCATCTTTTTCATCCTTCAGCAGCACGCCTGCTTCAGCCAGCTTATTCCTTATCTGGTCAGATGTTGCAAAGTCTTTTCTCTTGCGTGCGTCTTTCCTTATTTCTATAAGCAGGCTCATCACTTGGTCCAGCTTATTGCTTTGTGCCGGTTGCAATCCTTGCAGCCCCAGTATATCTACCAGGTAAGTGTTAAATGTTTCCTGTAGCAGTTTAAAGGTTTCTTCCGACAAAGCATCTGCTTTTATCTGCCCACCCTTTATACTGTTTATAACAGGAGCAAGCTCAAATAAATTAGCGATCACCTTCGCGGTATTAAAGTCATCACTCATAAATTCGCCACACTCATTGCACCACTTCCTTACCTGCTCATCCAGCGCAGCATCGCTTGCTGTGCCATTACCTGTATGTTGTATTTTTTGCAGCACCTCGTATGCTTCCCACAGGCGGCGCAATGCCT
>JAFDXS010000400.1 GCA_018267795.1 Bacteroidota bacterium
TCCCGTACCTATTATGCTATATTTCATATACCTAAGCCTTTAGATGTGCCACATAATAATCTTCCATTATTTTATGGACTTTTTCTTTCAGCGCACCTGTCTCATTCAAAGTTAACCCTTCTGTAGATATTGGCTCAAGGAAGTGGATTTGTATCCTTTTAGGCCATGCCCAGAAAGTTTTATTATGCGGCAATATTTTACCTGTATTAAAAATCAGGCCAGGTATAATGGGCTTTTGTGCTCGTATTGCAGTACTGAAAGCTCCATCATAGAATGGTTGGAGCGGCTTGTCTGTTTTATTTCTTGTTCCCTCAGGGTATAGGCACAGATGTATGCCCATATCCAGTGTTTCCTGCATTTTAGCAATACTCTCCCTGCGGCTGCCTTCTTTTTTTCTATCTACAAGCACAGAGCCTGTTTTGTATATCAGACCAAACAGCGGGATTTTTGCCATTTCTACTTTTGCCAGCGTTTTATTCGGCCCAGGTATCCATGGGGAAGATACCGGTATATCTGCAAGGGAATTATGGTTAATGACCACTACGTAGTTTTGTCCCTTCGTAAAGTTGTTTTTTCCTTTTCTTTTTATAGGGCAAAATGCTAAAGGAAGGTAAACGCCCATCCACAGTCTGAAGATAGGGTGTAATGCTCTTGCACGTTTGGGCTCAGGTAGCAGGGATACTATCCATATTGGTATAAAAACTATCAGCATAGTAGCCGCAAAAAGCAATATGCTGTATAGAAAATATATGCGCGCTAAAACATCTTTTATTTGCTTCATTTTGTGGTATTCTAGTCCAGCGACCAGTCTATAGGTTTTATATGGTGCTCCTGCAGCCACTTGTTTGTTTTACTGAAGGGATGGCTGCCAAAGAAACCGTTGTGCGCGGAAAGCGGGGAGGGGTGTGCCGCTTTTAGCACCAGGTGTTTGGTTTTATCTATCAACTGTTCTTTCCCCTGTGCAAATTTACCCCAAAGTATAAACACAACATTATCCTTCCTTTCTGATATTATTCTTATTACATCATCTGTGAAATGATGCCAACCTATATTGCTGTGAGACATTGGTTTATTTGCCTCTACCGTAAGAGCAGCGTTAAGCAGCAGTACGCCCTGTTTGGCCCATTTCTCCAGGTTGCCATGTTTGGGTATATCAGCGCCTATATCGGCATGCATTTCTTTAAAGATATTAACCAGCGATGGAGGTGGTGGTACATTAGCCGGCACAGAAAAAGATAAGCCATGTGCTTGCCCCGGATTGTGATAAGGGTCTTGCCCCAATATCACTACTTTCACTTTATCGAAAGGAGTAAATGTAAAAGCATTAAAAATTAGTGGTCCGGGCGGATAAATAGTTTTACCGGCTTTCTTTTCCACTTTTAAAAACTGGACTATCTCGCCAAAATAGGGTTTTTTAAATTCTTCTCTAAGTTCCTCTTTCCAGCTCGGTTCTATCTTTACATCCATATACCGGTATATTCAATGAATTTATTGGGGCTACCTGGTTTTTTGTTGCATATAGCGGGGCGAATAAGAGGGTTGCGATGGTGCTCCAGTACCCCTGTTTGTGCTTTTTTTTTGAGGCGTGCTTATCACCTGTTTTTGCTTGCTGGTGCTGGTATCCCCAATCTGTGCTTTAGCCTGCCCTTTTTGCATTATGGTAAAGCTGCCGCACATAGTTTTATTCTTCAGCTTCTGGGTTAGCACTATAAGATAAAGGTCAGTTTTATCAGGTATAAATGAATAGATAATGTAGTTGCCATTAGGGTTTGATGATGTAGCGGCAGATGTTCTTTGCTCCAGCTTCTTATCATCCCCGTCAAACAGTTCCATTGTTATCTTCGATGATTCCTTGCTGCCTACGAATATAAATTGGTATAATTGCCCTTTCATTAACTGCACAGCCACAGGAAAAGGGGTTTGAGATTCCATGCCCATCATTGCGTCTCTGTACACTACCATATCCTGCTTCATGAAGGTTTCTTTAAGGTCTTCCGCCTGCAGTTTTATTACTTTGTCCAGGCACCCAACATTTGGCTGTTGTTGTGCCCACGACGAGGAGACAAATGTGAATAGCAATGTAAAGACAGCAATAAGCTTTCTCATTAATTAATAATTAGTAGTGCGAAGATATAAGAAATAATATACTTTTTGCAGATAAAGCTTATCTAATATCTACGTCCAGCAGCTTCTTTCCATTCAAAAAACCTTCCAGTTTATCATATACATTCACTGGTCCCACACCAGCTGGTGTGCCTGTAAATATCAGGTCGCCAATGTTTAGTGTGAAAAATTTGGAAGTGTATTCTATTATTTTATTAATGCTGAATATCATATCCTTAGTATTCCCATCCTGCACTATTGTATCATTCTTCTTTAACTGAAAATGAATATTTTTTAGATCGATCTCAGGTGTAATAGGTAAAAAGCTACCTACAGCTGCAGATCCGTCAAAGGCTTTTGCTATCTCCCAGGGCAATCCTTTTTTCTTTTGTTTTTCTTGCAGGTCGCGGGCCGTAAAATCTAACCCTACAGATATTTCATTGTAATACTTATTGGCAAATTTTTCCTGTATGTATTTGCCATTTTTATTAATTTTCACTACCACTTCGCATTCGTAATGCAGGTCATCTGTAAACTCGGGGTAGTACAATGGTTTATCAGCAAGCAGCAGCGCATTTTTAGGCTTCATAAAAATAACGGGTTCCGTAGGCACCTCGTTATTTAATTCTTTTGCGTGTTCGCTGTAATTTCGTCCGATACAAATAATTTTCATAAGCGAATTGCAATTAAATATGGCTCGTGTAAAAATAAAGTTTCCTGATGAGAAATCATTATTAAAACTATCTATTCCCGTACGTATAGGAGATATTAATTATGGAGGGCATGTAGGTAATGATGCCATATTATCTATTATCCACGAGGCCCGGATGCAACTTTTGCACAGCCGCGGCTATACCGAATTAAACATTGGCGGTGTTGGTTTAATAATGGCAGACGTAATAATTTCCTACAAGGCGGAAGCATTTTACGGTGATTTGTTAACC
>JAFDXS010000401.1 GCA_018267795.1 Bacteroidota bacterium
CGTACTTGAGCAGAAGATATTGCACGTACAGTAAGCTTATGTCATGTATTTCGCCTTCCGGTAAGAACAGCAATACGGATGGCCCGGAGCCTTCTGTTTTGGGTGGCAGGTTTTCTACTGCAAGTGCTAGTTTCCTATATATAATATTGCTTATCAGGTGTTCCTGGGCGGGGAAGATGCGATCAGTAAGCCACATAAGGCCAATCTTTTCAAGGAATTCGAATATGAGCGATTCTACTGTCAGTTCAAGGCCATTTTTCTTGAGATACATGTTTATTAGTAGCTCAAAATGGTCCATATCCATTGAGAGGGTACATTCCAGCAGCTCGTTTACCAACAGGTGAAGCTTAAAATCATCATCACTTATCTTATTGATAAGCTGGTTCATGCTCTGTTCATCCATTTTGTGGATGCTGGATATCTTGTAGCCAAACTTATTGAGTAAAGCGATCCTCAATGCCATCTTTAAATCAAAAGCATCATAGTAGCGTATGTTGGTAGGCGTACGCTTGGGTTGCAGGATGCCGTAGCGCTGCTCCCAGATGCGGATAGTATGGGCCTTGACCCCTGTAAGGTTCTCAATATCCCTGATACTGAAACGATTCATTTCTTTTATTGTATCCTCAAACATTCTTTTGAAACACTTAAATCCATCAAAATGTTTGAGGTAGGTTATTACTAAAAACTTCGTGAACTACCTGATACCGGTAATCAAATATATCCTGTAATTGCTTTTTAATGAATAAAGAATGTGCCAGCCTGCCTAGAAATGAGAATGGCAGGGCATAATGAACGATATCTGTCATAAGCACGCCATTGGCCTGCTGCAGAAAATGATGCTCATGGTGCCATATCTTATAAGGGCCAACTCTTTGTTCATCAACAAAAAGCTCATGCTTCTGTACATGTGTTATCTCTGTCATCCAGAATAAGGGAATGCCCAGCACAGGAGATACCTTGTAAGTAATAATCTGACCCGGGTAAGTCTGTTTCGGTAAGTCGCCTGAGGTAATACGAAATTTCATGGAGGCAGGTGTTATCTTCTCCAGGTTGGCCGGGCTGGAAAAGAAATCCCATACCTGCTCTATTGACACTTTTATTAATTGCTGCTTTTGTAGTTTATATACCTTCATGCTATAGTAACAATGGAAAAGTGTATTAGTTGCAGATAAAATGCTGTATAACCTTCATTTATATCCATGTAAATTATTTTATGATTTAATTAGAATAAGAATATTAAACTTTGTGCCCCTTTTTAGTTCAAATTACACCATACCTATCGGCGAGAAAGGGATACTAAATGCTTAATGGCACAAAAGTATATGCACAACTAACGTATTGAAAATTATTCAGTTTGAATCTTTCACTAAAGATAGCTTTTGTATTTTTCTTTGTATTTATCTCATTGCCCCTCACAGCGCAACTAAAGCATGCTGTACCTGTGCCAATTAACATACAGGATAGCACGGTGCCTAAGCAAAAACACTCCCGCATAAGAGACGTAAATGACGAGCTGGACCTAATAGACATTGTACAGGGAGCCTTTGATAAACATGCAAAGAAGCGTGTAGATACAGGTGGTGTAAAGTCGGGCAAACTGCGCATTTCGGGCCTGCCTGCAGCGGGATATACATTGCAGACGGGCTTTGCAGGGGTGGCCATAGCTAATGCTGCATTCTACACCAGTAAGCATGAGGAAGAAAACCAGTCGAATATACTGGCTAACCTTACCTACAGCCAATACAAGCAAATCATTTTCCCCATACAAACCAATATATGGACGCCGGGTAACAAGTACAACATTTCTTCGGAGATACGCTTTGTAAAATATCCATCGCTTACCTATGGGCTGGGTGGACATACCAGTCTAGATGATGGCTATACAATTGATTATTCGGGCTTTAGAGTACATGCGGGCATATTAAGAAGTGTTTTGAAAGATATATATGCAGGGGTAGGATATAATATTGATTACTTCTGGAACATAAGAGAGGTGGACCCATCCAGTACCAAGGCAACTGATTTTCAGAAATATGGGCTGACGGAGACCGAACTGGCATCGGGCGTGACGCTGAACTTCCTGTATGATAATCGCCGCAACTCAATAAATCCTCAGAATGGGGCATATATAAATGTTGTTTACCGACCCAACTTCACATTTCTGGGTAGTGATGATAACTGGCAGTCGCTGGTGGTGGATATGCGCAAGTACTTCAGGCTTCCCTTTGGCAGTGACAATGTGCTCTGCTTCTGGAACTATGACTGGCTAACTGTAGCAGGTACACCGCCCTACCTTATGCTACCCAATACAGGCGGCGATGCCTATACCAATACAGGCAGAGGGTATATACAGGGCCGCTTTCGGGGTAAGAACATGCTGTATGCAGAAAGTGAATACCGCTTTAATATTACCAACAATGAACTGATAGGTGGCGTCGTTTTTGTGAATGCTGAGTCATTTTCAGAAGAAGGTTCAGGCAGATTTGAAGTAATATCGCCGGGCTATGGCGCCGGGCTGAGAATAAAGCTAAATAAGTTTTCCCGGACAAATGTAGCGATAGACTATGGCTTTGGAACCGGGGGATCGCGAGGTTTTTTCGTGAACCTGGGAGAGGTGTTTTAATCATTGCAGGGTAGGTTTACAGAAAAATAACCAAGGCGGCTATTTGTGCCGCCCTGGTAGTATAAATTACTTAATTACAGATAAGCGTTGTGTAGCTGACGAGTTACCGGCAACAACCGTAACGTTGTATATGCCTGCAGCAAATTGTGCAGTATTGAGCGTGAGCTGCTGGTGCCCCGCATGAAAATTGCCTTCATTAATGTTGGCTATCAGCCTGCCTGACATTTCGGCCACCTGTAAATGGACATCCGTTGTCTGATCAAGTACAAATGAGATGTTGGCGGCAGCATTAGCCGGATTAGGATAGATAGTCATATTGGAAGTATGAACCGTAATTTCTTTTATGCCGGTAGAAGCATGCCCCTTGGCTACCTGTTGTACTACTTTGTTATTACTGTTCTGTATCCACACAACCGCGTTTT
>JAFDXS010000402.1 GCA_018267795.1 Bacteroidota bacterium
TATTTTCTGGATATTAGGTAGCGTATGCCATGTAAATATCCCGGCGCTTATCACAGGCTTAGGCATAGGTGGTGTGGCTATAGCGCTGGCTGCTAAAGAAAGCGTAGAGAACCTTTTTGCGGCTTTTACCATACTTACCGACAAGCCATTCAATACAGGAGAAACTATAAAGCTGGGTGACCTGGAAGGCGCTGTAGAGCGCATAGGCTTCCGTAGCACGCGCATGCGCGCATCAGATGGCTCGGCATATATAGTGCCCAACCAGAAACTGGTAGGCGAAAACCTGGTGAACCTGAGCCGCAGGGATACGCGCGGTGTGAAGGTAACCGTAAATATAAAATACGGCATACCGCACGATACGCTGGATGCCATGATAACAGAGCTGAAGACAGAGATAAAAAAAGTAGTGCACCTCATAGACCCGCTGGAAATAACGATAGAAGGTTTTGGCATAAACGGACTACAGTTGGTAGTCAACTATCACCTCCCTAATCCACTTGATACCGATGTAAAACTGGCAGCAAAGAAGCAAGAGGTGAGTATGCTGATCTATAATATAGTATCGAAGTATAAGGCCTTTAATGAGTTTGTGGGAGGTGGGGAGCCTAGGATAACTGAAGGGTAATAATTTGAGTTATTAATTGATTTCCAAGAAGGGATTTATGCCAATCCTTCCAGTTGTTTTATCGTTTTATTTGTATCGCAATTTTCTTCTAATTGCTTATTTAATGAATTTTTAAAACTAATTGGAGCTAGCTTCCTTTTTACAATGCGTATATCCTGAACAAAACGATCTATTAAAGACCAGTTTATATAGTCAATAGTTGTTTTTTCCTCCTCAGTTGCGCAACGAATAAAAACATCTCCATCTCCTTTATATTTTTTATATACTTCAATTTGTTCTGAAGTTATCATAAATCAGATACTAAAGAATAAAAATACTAAGGTTTTATTTAATGTCTATTATTTAAAAGATAAGATTAAGTCAATTGATATCTAAAAGTAAAAGGTCTGTTTCGTTTAGAAACAGACCTTTTATTAATAAGTATTAATCAGAACTTTCTTAAGCCAGTTTCTTCAGCTCTTCTATTCTTGCTTCGCGGTCAACTTCCTGTTTCAGGGAGTCTTTCTTGTCCATATCAACAAGTACCGGAGCGGCAACGAAGATAGATGAGTAAGTACCTGTGAACACACCTATCAGCATCGCAAACGCAAAGCCGCGTGTTACTTCACCACCGAATACAAAGAGTATCAGCAATGTTACAAACACGGTAAGTGATGTCATAATAGTACGGCTCAGCGTATCGTTAATAGCGCGGTTGATAACGCTCGTCTTGCTTTCGTTTGGCGACTTGCGGAAGTACTCACGGATACGGTCAAATACGATCACCGTATCGTTCATCGAGAACCCTATCACCGTTAGCACCGCAGCAATGAAGTGCTGATCTATTTCCAGTGCGAAAGGCACTTTGCCATGCAGGAATGAGAATACAGCAAGTATCACGCAAACGTCGTGCAGCAATGAGAAGATAGTACCCAATGAGTACTGCCATTTGCGGAAACGCAGCAATACGTACACGAAGATGGCAATAAGTGAAATGATGGTTGCATTCACCGCACCCTTCTTCAGGTCGTCAGATATAGTAGGCAATACCGTCTGTGAGCTTTGCAGGTATTTGCTGCCAAACACTGCAAACGTGGTACCCTGTGGTATCAGGTTCTCTTTTATCAGGCCCTGGTATAGTTGCTGCTGTACCTTCTGCTCTACAGCTTCACCGGGTACATTTATCATATAGCCGGTAGTGATGTTCAGCTGGTTGTCGCTGCCTATTGTTTTTACTACAGGGTATTCACCTAAGTAAGATTTCAGTTTTTCACGTACATCTTCAGTCTTATTAGGATGGTCGAATTTCACAGTATAGCTGCGACCGCCCTTAAATTCCACGCCTTCTTCAAAGCCATGGAAATAAGTGCTTAAGCCCAGGCCTATCACTATTACGCTTATTACATAAGTGTATTTACGCGCAGCAACGAAATTGAAATGCGCCTTGCGGAAGATAGACTTTGATAAACCTGTGAAATATTTGAAGTGGCGCTCGCGGCTGGTGTAGATGTCTGTGATAAGACGTGATACCAGAATACCGCAGAACAATGATAATAAGATACCAATGATCTGTGTAGTAGCAAAGCCAAGCACAGGGCCCAGACCGAATATGAATAGGATGATAGCCGTGATCAATACCGTAATGTGACCATCAAGTACCGGTGCATAAGAACGTTTGTAACCATCTATTACAGCCTGCTGGTAGCTCTTGCCTGCGGCAAGCTCTTCCTTTATACGCTCAAAGATGATAACGTTCGTATCCACTGCCATACCTATGGTAAGTACCAAACCGGCTATACCAGGCATAGTAAGCGTAGCGTGCAGTGCAGAAAGGATACCTATTGTAAACAGTAAGTTCAGTATCAGGGAAATGTTAGCTATGATACCACCTGTATTATAATAAATAAGCATCAGGATGAAGATCACCACAAATGATATGATCAATGAGTTCATACCCGCAGCTATAGATTCAGCACCCAGTGTAGGGCCTACTACTTGTTCCTGTACTATATGTGCAGGGGCAGGTAACTTGCCTGACTTCAGAATATTGGCAAGATCCGAAGCGGATTCTGCAGTAAAGTGGCCGCTGATAGAGGTACGTCCGTTAGGGATTTCATTATCTACTCTTGGTGAAGAATAAACTTTATCATCGAGCACAACAGCTACGAAACGTTTTACGTTGTCGCCTGTCATTTTCTTCCATATGCGTGCACCCGTTGCATCCATATCCATAGATACTTCCGGCTGGCCGTTCATAGGGTTATAGTCCATGCGTGCTTCTGTTATATGATCGCCTTCCAGTTTGGCATCACCATTGGTGCCCGGCAGTGTTTTCACTGCATAGAGTGCCAGCGGTGCATTAGGGTTGTGAAGGTCTTTTTTATCTTCTTCTGCACCATATACAACGTGTACAT
>JAFDXS010000403.1 GCA_018267795.1 Bacteroidota bacterium
TATTCGGAAGGGGTACCAGTACGAAGGCTTTTTAAATTGGTGGTAAAGCTGCCGGGGAATGTGAAGGAGAGGTTTACTTCCTTACCATCATTATTATGCACGGTCTTTAAATAGCCACTTTCAACAAAATAAATGTGTTTGCATACCTGGGACTCATGCAACAACACCTCGCCTTTTACAAGTCTCCTGGGCTCTGCTATAGACATCAGCAAACTATAACTGTCTTCAGACAGCGATGCAAAGCTTTTATGTGGAGGAAAGCCCATTACTTTTTATTGGTCTCCTTTTCCTGAACCTGCATGAGCCTGAACTTTACTATGTCTTTGACGAGCTTTTTGGGTATGGGCTTGTCCATGGGGAACTGGATGGCACCTTTAGAAGTCTTGAATGCTGCAAGCTGGTCCTTAAAGGCTAGCATGGGAGAAGAAGTGGGGTAGAAACCTATATGCTCCTTATGCGCAGCATAATACACCAGCACTTTGCCTTGCCTTATAGCAGGCATATTATAGCTGATAACTTCCTCTGCTTTGGGCGCCGCTTGCTTAATGGTTTTCCTGAGGTCTTCAAGGGTATCCCTGACATCTGCAGGCAGTACAGAGAAATACTCTTCTACAGTTTTGAATTTTGTACCGGTTTCCATTTTTATCCTATTAATATTGTATAAAGGAAGAAAAGTTAAGAACTAATCGGCTACTAAAATTAATTTCCTGCCTTTTTCTTTGTAGTCTCTTTACCCACTATTTCTGTATATATATCATCAAACTCTTTCCCCTTATGCTTTTGCCAAAGGGCAGAGAATTTGATTTCCGTGTCTTTTAGTAACTGGACACAGAGCTTTTTGTCGTCATCGTGCATGTCATGCATCATCATCTTTGCATTCCTTACTATCCTGCCTTTGCAATCTTCTGCCACCTTTTCTCCCTTGGACGTAAGCTCTAACCTTTTCGATCTTTTATCTTCCAGGTCGCTATACTCTTTTATAAGTCCACGCTTTTTCATACGATTCAGCATATCCGTTCCGCTGGAAAGCTCAAAAAGATTAGCATAAATCACCTCTGTCTTCTTTGGGTTCTTTTCCTGCCTTATAGTCATCAGCAGCCCGAACTCCTCTATCTGGTTGAGCCCGGTACCTTTAAGGGCCATATTGGCATAAGCCATATTGAGCTTACTGATGCGACCAATTATTTTCAATAGCAAACCATCGACAAAGCCCGGCACTACACCACCCACTAAAGGGCTTGTTAGCTTCTTTTCCTTTTTCTGTGCCAGGTGATGCCTGCAAAAGTCGTCAATAGTCCCATCAGGGTATTTTTTCTCAAAAGCGCCCCAAAGGTTCACCAACTCTATCGTTCTGTTTTCCATTTACTTCGGTTTCGAAACAAATTTACAAATAAAAGCTCCGCTTTTGTATTTTTATTACGAAAACGATATACATTTGTGCAAACAATAACGTAAACGAAATATTTAAAACCGTAAAAAATGAATCAAAACCTTTATCACATTGCCCTGGTTACGCATATTATAGGCATAACAGTTGCAGCAGGCGCAGCACTTTCCAGCTACATCATTACCAGGCAATTCTGGAAGCAATATGCTTATGACAAACGAAAAGCACAGAGCGTGCAGGAAACAATTGCCGCCTTCCGCTTGCTGCCGCGAATAGGGCTTTTGCTTTTAATTCTCTCAGGTGTGAGCATGATGGCGCTGACCAAAGGAGTATTCGGTGAACAAATATGGTTCCGGATAAAATTTGGATTAGTGCTAATCATTATTGTGCATGGGATAGTGATGGGCAGAAGGCAGGTAACCAAACTGAAAAAAATACTTGCAAGAGAAGCTATAGGCGAGCAGGTAGATGTGCAGCTCTTAAAAATTAAAGGTTCCCTCAACAGGTTTCATATTATTCAAATCAGCTTATTCATTACTGTTTTTGTGTTAAGCGTTTTCAAATTCAACTAAAGACATATCATGATGAACTATAAGAATATCCTCCCAATACTTGTATTGATGGCAGTACTTAGCTCCTGCTCTGACAATACGACTTCAGCAAACACAACTCACAATGAGGCAACGGAACATAATATGTCTACAGTAGATACAAGCAGCATGGCAACAGAGAAAGCAGATAATGCTAAAGCTATGGCCGGCAAAAGAACATTTGAAGAAAAATGTGTTGCCTGTCATGGCAGTGACGGCACCGCAGGGATAGCCAATGCAGCTAACCTGCAGACAAGCAAGCTGGACATAAGCAGTATGATAAACACCATAAGCAATGGCAGAGGTGGCATGCCTGCTTTTAAAAGTCAGCTAACAGAAGATGAGATAGAAAACCTGGCAAGCTATGCACAAACACTGCGCAAATAACAGGGGCATGATAGGGCCAAATAGAAATATACTGCAGGAAATAAGGCTATTCTTTTCTACACCTGTGGCAGCGCATATCTGCATTTTAAAATTGCTGCTGAAAATAAATAAGCACAACACATAAAAAACAGACAATAAAAGAATTGAAATGAAAAAAGACAAACGGGTATATTGGTTATCTACAGGCATCATCGCCTTCATCATGCTATTCAGTATGTATAAAATGTATACACCAGATTATGATCGTATGCACCTGCCTAATTACTTAAGAGTAGAGCTATCGGTATTTAAAATATTAGGCCTTATAGTGCTGCTGGTACCTCAATTCCCTATGCAAATGAAAGAGTGGGCATATGCAGGCTTTGGCATTACGCTTATCTCGGCTATTGTTGCGCACTACGCCAGTGGGGATGCGCTGGCAAGATCATTGGAGCCAACTTTTTTTATGGCAGCATTGGTGGTTTCTAACATATACCTGCATAAATTGAAAAAGGAAAAAGCACTGTGAAAATATGAAGATAAAAAATAGTACCCTATGCAAAGGCCATACATTTTTGTATGGCCTTTCTTTTTGAAAAATGCAAGCAAGTAGGTAACACATTGAACAACAATCATTTTAGCCTCATGTTACCAGATTAAAAAATTTTA
>JAFDXS010000404.1 GCA_018267795.1 Bacteroidota bacterium
TAGCCACCTAAAGGATTGGGTACCGAGATAACCAGGTAGTAAGTAAATGTGCCTGTGGCAGATGCGGGATCTGTATAAGTAGCATTGGTACCAACGGTCACGCCATTTTTTATCCATGTATAGGTAATAGATGGATCGCTGCCTGCATAGCCATTTAGTGTGTAAGGCACATTGATACACTCGCTTGAGTCGCCATTGATAACTGCAGGTGGCGGATCGATGAACCTGATATTTTGGTGGTTCATTGGTGGTGTATGTGTGTAGCAACCAAAGTGGTCTGTGCCTATAACCCAGTAGCTGCCGGAGGTGTATATATTCGTACTTCCGCTGGTGGTCATATACATGGTATCTGTTCCTTCCATCCAATAATAATTCTCGGGTAAGTTAGTATTTGTATTATTGAATAATAAAGTAACGATAGAACCTGCACATGCTATAGAATCTGCAGAGACGGTACCACTTAAATGTTGCCGTACGATAGGTACTGCTATTGTAGTGTCATCAGAGCATCCGTATCTATTTGTAACAGTTAATGTAACAAAGAATGACTGATTTATACTACTTGTGAAAACTTTCCATGGACTTGTTTCTGTATTTCCAGAGCCATCACCAAAGTCCCAAAGCGAACTCCAGCTAGTGGTGCTTGGTGTGCTTAAATTAGTGAACTGTACAGATGCATCAGATGCGCAAGTAGTGTCTCGTGCAAATGAGAAGCTGGCGTGTGGTAGCGAGTCAAGGAATACATTGTCTGATGCAAGACAACTGTCGGTAGTGCCCGGACCATAGTATTCCCATACATTAAGTGTATGCGAAGCGCCACCCGGTAAGTTTACGGTGAAGCTAGTGGTGGTAGTGGTACCTACGTGACCACCATCTACGTACCAGGAGAATTTGTATGGCGCGTGACCAGGGTAATAGTTAGAATGATCGAACATTGTAACATTATAACCTGAACCAGCACAAGCAACAGAATGCCCCATGCCTGCTATGAACGGTACTATGATTGTTGTATCGCCCACACGGTAGCAGGTGTCGCCACTGGCGTCAGCAAAGCCTACTATATATGAGAAAGTATAGGCTCCAGCAACCAGGAATGAACAGTTGAGTGTAGTGCTGGTAGTAGTTACACCCTGTGCCTGTGTAGGCCAGCCCCATCTCCATGAGAAGGCTGTAGGGAAAGCCGCATAGGAGCCATGCAAATGTACTGCACCACAATGAATGGTAGCGGAGTCGATGGTTGCATACGGATTGCCCGCAATAACACAAGGAGGAGTTGGATGACAAGTGTCAAACTCTACATAGTTAGACGTATCCCGACATCCATTGGCACCTACTGCTATTACATAGTAAGTGCCGTAGTTAGTAACTGTATAAGGATTGCAAGGGAAAGGAGTAACGCATGATGCTACCGTGCCGGTAGAAACCCTCTGCCATATAAGTGTGTTTGTTGGCTCAAAACCACTGGTGAGCGTAGCTGTAAGCGGTTGACTAGGACGTGTGCAGCTAACAAAAGGCCCATCAGGTGTAATGTTAGCAACCGGGGCAGGCAGAACTGTTACAGGTACGCTTGCTGTTACAGTACCTGCACATCCATAAGGATTAGTAACAGTGCATACCACAGTATAGCTAAATGTAGTAGTAAGAAGCGACGTGTAAGAATGAGATGCCGGTGTGCCGGAGCCCGGTGTTGTACCATCACCCCAATCCCATGAGATAGTACCTATGTTACCATTCAGCAGAACGGCGTTTATGGGCACATCACGACATACAGGATTAGGAGTTACAGAGAGTGATAATGCGGGTAATGGACGTATATATACGTGAATCGTATCAGGATAATTAATACCGCATTTTGTAACGTTCACTATTACATCTACCAATCCTGTGAGATTATTAAAGAGGATTTTTGAAGTAGCATGTCCGTCAAGCTTTACGCTACCTTTTAATGAATTATTGACAGTCCAGCTGTAGGCTTCGCCGGCATAATAGCCCGCATCATAAGTGTATTCCGTATTAGGACAAACAGTGTCTGCACCTGTGATATGCGGATTTACGACCGGTTTATACACGAGCCTTTTTACAGTATCGGAGTGGCAATGTGCGGCATCCATAGACTCGCGCCATACCATTACAGTAGCAGGGCTACTGCCTGTGAGACTGAACGTAACATTGTCACCACTACCCGTAGATGGAATGCCTGTAACTACAGCCCAACCAAATACGCTGCCGGACAAAGTATTCTTTGCCTTAAATGCTATAGGTGTGCCGAAACAAGCAGTGTCAGGACCTAAGAGGCTGTCAGGAGCCGGAGGTGTTGAATCTACCCTGATAGTAATAGGCTGCGACAAACAGAAACTGCCCGTTACATTAAGCTCATAAGTGCCTACCTGATTAAACGGAGCAGTAAAGATGCTGGTAGTAGTAGTTACGGTTGCGTGATTAGGATAGGTTAATGTCCAGGTGCCAACGCTGCCACTGCCAAGCTGGTAAGTGCCAGTGGACCCGAGACATTGCTGCAATGCGCCTAATATACTATCCGGTGGTACTACGGTAATAGTATCGTAGGCGATACCGCCACAGCCCAGCATAGTGTTTTGGTACACGCATTTCAGCACTATTGTGCCTGCGCCATGTGTGTTCAGAGCTATCTGGTTGTTCTGGTCGGTAGGCCATAAAGTTGCGCCTGTGCCGCTTAGTACTGTCCAGGTGAAAGTAGTGGTAGGCCACTGCGGCATATTATATAAGTATTGCGTATAGGGACAAACTATTTTAGGACCAAATATGTGGCCGTGTGCGCTTACTACCGGTACCTTGATGGTAGTAATGGAAGGGCATGGAATATGGCATGGGCTGGCATCAAATGAGACATAGCCGAAGCCTGAAGAGTCAATCCTATCCCAAAATACAGTTATGTTAGGTGTGCCTGCGCCGGAAACGATATCGCCCCCGGTTACATGCCACAAATAAGAACTGCAGGGAACTGATGGAGATAATTTATAGCTGGCACT
>JAFDXS010000405.1 GCA_018267795.1 Bacteroidota bacterium
GGTGTAGGGACAAAAGTAGTAAAGGCTGCCGAGGCGGCAGCCCTTAAATATGGCTTTAATAAAATGGATATGCATGCACGTATGGTAGCAGTGAACTTCTATAAAAAGCTTGGCTACAGCGTAGTAAGCGATACCTTCACAGAAGTAGGCATACCCCACGTGGTGATGGAAAAATCACTCAAAGGTTAATGCGCTTCCAGCCAGTTGCCACCTGAGCCTGTTTCTACATTCACCGGCACATCGTGCGGTAACTTCATGGCATTTTCCATTGCTTTTTTTATCAGCTGCTCTACCTGCTGCACCTCACCTACCGGAACATCAAACACCAATTCATCATGCACCTGCAGTGTCATACGGGCCCGCATATCGTTTTGCTTCAGCTCTTTCTGTACCGTTATCATGGCCAGCTTTATCATATCCGCGGCAGTGCCTTGTATCGGCATATTGATAGCATTTCGCTCTGCGTAGCCACGTACTGTTTGGTTGGCGGAGTGTATGTCGCGCAGCCAGCGTTTGCGGCCGCGTTCCGTCTTTACATAAGAATGCTCTTTGGCAAACTTAATGGTACGGTCCATATACGTTTTAATAGATGGATACTGCGTGAAGTAGTTGTCAATAATGGTTTTAGCCTCCGTGCGGCTGATGCCTAAATTCTCAGCAAGTCCAAATGCGGACTGGCCGTAAATGATACCAAAATTCACTGCCTTGGCAGCCCGGCGCATTTCGAAAGTGACATCCTTTTCTTCTACGCCATATACCTTAGCAGCGGTGGCCGTATGTATGTCCTTATTATCGCGGAAGGCCTGTATCATGCTTTCGTCGCCGCTGATGGCCGCTATGATACGCAGCTCTATCTGTGAATAGTCGGCGGAGACAATGCAATGGTTTTTATCCCTTGGTATAAATGCTTTTCTTATTTCGCGCCCGCGCTCTGTGCGGATAGGGATATTTTGCAGGTTAGGATTATTGCTGCTAAGGCGACCAGTTACCGCTACTGCCTGGTTGAAACAAGTATGCAGACGACCAGTGCGCGGATTAATAAGTTGAGGCAAAGCATCTACATAAGTACTCTTTAGCTTTGTGAGCTCGCGATATACTAATATATCCTCTACTATCTGGTGTTTGTTGCGCAGCTTAGCCAATACATCTTCACCAGTAGCATATTGCCCGGTCTTTGTCTTCTTTGCAGTAGTGTCGATCTTCATTACATCGAATAGTACTTCGCCCAGTTGCTTAGGCGAGCCGAGATTAAACGTAACACCAGCGTGCTTGTACACATTTTCCTCAGCTGTGCGTATATCACGCTCCAGGTCTTTGCTGTAATCGCGAAGGAAATCAACATCTACTGCTACGCCTTCATACTCCATGTCTGCGAGTACGGGCAGCAATTTGTTTTCTATATTTTCAAAAACATCCAGCACTTCTTCTTTTACCAACAAAGGATCGAAAGCATGTTTTAGCTGTAGGGTAATGTCTGCATCTTCTGCTGCGTATTCCTTTACCTGCTCTACAGGTACATCGCGCATGTTTAACTGGCCCTTACCTTTCTTGCCTATCAGTTCTTCTATAGAAACAGGCTTGTAGCCCAGATACTTCATGCTCATCATGTCCATGCTGCGCTTGCCTTCGGGTTCTATTACATAGTTGGCCAGCATCGTATCGTACAGCTTTCCTTTCAGCTCAAAGCCATACCATTTAAGCATAATCATATCATACTTTATGTTTTGGCCCACCCATAGTATATCTTCTTTATCGAAGACAATTTTTAGCTGGTTGAGCACCCGTATTACTTCGTCCCTGTTCTCTGTTACGGCTATATAGTAGCCCTCGCCTTTTTGCCAGCTAAAGCTAAGGCCCACGAGGTCCGCAAGATTGGCATCAGTGCCGGTGGTTTCCGTGTCGAAACAAATTTCCTTTTGCTGCAGGAGCTTTTGCACCAGGTCCTGTATCTCAGCATCGGATTGTACGAGATAATAATTATGTGCAGTAGTATGTATCGTTTCGAGATTGGCCGGGGCTATTTCTACCTCTTCTTCTATTACTACTTCTGCTACTGCAGCAGTGCCTCTTACAGGCGCCTGTTTTACCGCATTGCCAAAAAGGTCTGTTGGTCCATCCTGTTGTATCTGAACATTGAAACTATCGCCCAATAAGCGCTTGCCCAGCGCGCGAAATTCAAGCTCATCAAATATCTCTGTAAGTGCATCCTTGTTCCATTCCTTTACACGAAAATCCTCTTCGTGGAAAGGGACAGGAGCATTGGTGATGATAGTGGCCAGTTTTTTAGACATGATGGCCAGGTCTTTGCCATTGCGCACTTTTTCGCCTAGTGCACCTTTTATGCTGTCGGCATTAGCTATAACATTTTCTATCGTATCATATTCAGCCAACAGCTTAGCTGCTGTTTTTTCACCTACACCTGGAATGCCCGGTATATTATCCACCGCATCACCCATGAGGCCAAGGATATCTATTACCTGCTCTACGCGTTTTATATTCCATTTGGCACATACCTCGGCAGGGCCCATTATTTCTTCTTTGCTACCTGCATAAGGAGGGCGATATACAAATACTTTTTCGCGTACCAGCTGTCCAAAATCTTTATCGGGAGTAACCATATAAACGGTATAGCCGAGGTCAGCAGCCTCAAGTGCCAAGGTGCCTATCACATCATCTGCTTCGTAACCGTCTTTTTCAAGACATGGCAGATTGAAGCCTTTTACCAGGCGCTTAATATCAGGCAGCGCAGACAGGATGTCTTCGGGTGCTTCCTGCCTATTGGCTTTATAATCTGTAAAGTCGGTATGACGTTCTGTAGGCGCTGCAGTGTCAAATACTACTGCAAGGTGCGTCGGTTTTTCTTTATTAATGAGATCGATAAGGGTAGTAGTAAATCCAAATTGCGCATTTGTATTGCGGCCTTTGCTGGTGATGCGTGGACTACGTATCAGTGCATAGTACGCACGATAGATGAGTGCCATAGCATCCAGCAGAAATAATTTTTTT
>JAFDXS010000406.1 GCA_018267795.1 Bacteroidota bacterium
TGCATCAGTGTAAATGAATTTATTGGCTGCTGCGGATAAGTGATCTTTATACTTTTTATCTGGTCCGGAGCTATATCAAATACCGTTCTGTCTCTCCAGTCTTTTAGCTCGGGCGAGTAGCGCGGTGTTAAGTAGCCATTATTGCCTTCTATTTGTACTACGTATGGTTTCTCAGCACCTTCTATAAGCATATAGGTACCAGTATATTTAGGCGCTTCTGAGCCTACATAGAAAACCCTCAATTTGTCTCCTTTCCTGTCATACAATTCCACCTTTATGCTATTGCCCGCCATCGCTTTTATAATGTAGTTATGAGCGTTTTCCGGGGCAGGGTATAGCGCTTTTTGACTTGCCAATGTTTGCAGCAATGCATTCAGGGGAGAGGCTAATACTTTATATTGTTTGTTTACCCGCCAGCCTGAGTCTGTACGGTCCAGTGTTACAGATTTGCCATCGTTGGATGAAATAAATATTCGCCCAACTGCTGATGTATCTATAGTAAAACCGGCTTCACTTGCACTAAAGGAATTATCTTTCTTGCCAACCATGAAATAATACACGCCAAAGCCAAGCACTACAAGTATGATGAAGTATAATAGTGTTTTGTTCATTTTTCAAAACTCCTTATAAGAATTGTTTTACGCCTTTTTTTCATAACGGCGTTTCCTGAAGAAAATATATGCAGATGCGAATATTAATACAGCTAATACCGGAATACCTATGTTCACAAATTGCCAGGTTTCCCTTTCCTTTGCTACACGGCCTGAGTCCAGCAGGCGCAAGCGCAGGTCTTTTGAGCGGGCCTCAAGTATGCTATTAGGGTCAGTGAGATAATCCAGGCAATTAAGCAGGAAGCTTTTGTTTGCAAAGTGGTCGTGTGTGTACTGCCAATAACCTGTTTCAAGCGGTCCGCTGCTATTGTAATCGTTCATCATAATGTCGCCATCAGATACTACTATCATACTATTACTGCTATCGCAGGCGGCTTTAAAAGGGTGTTTTAAAGAGTCGCTCAGCAAATGCAAAAATGCTGCAGGCAGGCGATTTTGAAAAACGGAAGAGAACTTGCTTTGTAGCAATACTGCCACAGGGTGATAAGGGCTTTTGAACATATCCTCGCGCGGGGCAAACTGTAGCATACTTAAGCTAACGCGGATAGGCGCTGGGCTAACACGGCTATATTGCGAAGAACCCAACAGCACTGTTTTCTTTATAGATGCGTCCTTCACTGTATCTATGCTGCTGGCAAACCTGCTAAATACGCCATCCATATTGTTTACTATGGGGTGCTTGGAGTCAGGGTACAGTATAGGGAAGTATATCCACGGGCGCAGGTCCATCTGAGGCTGTCCGCTGTTGTCAGTTGCTTTGCCTACCACTACGGCCAGCGGCGCACAAGACATATCCTCCACCAGGTCAGGGTTAATGCGTACCCCGTAGCGGAAAAGCATATCGTCCAGGTTTAGGTCGTAGTTCATGGCCAGTACAAAGCCCTGTTTCTGCAGGCTATCCATTGGCACATTTACCGCATCCACCATCCACAGTACATGTCCGCCATACATCACATATTGATCCAGTTTAAACTTCTGCTTGTCGTCAAACGGCAGGCTTGGTTTATTTACTATTATAGCGCTGTAGGCGTCAGGTATTGCAGCACCATTGTTTATATCTATAGTATCTACATGGTACAGGCGTGATAGGGTGCTCAGTGCATCATAAGTTGTAATGCCCAGTGGCTCACCATTGCCCATTACATAAGCAATGCGTGGTTTGTCCGGCATGCTCAGCTTATGTATGGCATTGCCCAGCTTATACTCCAGTTGAGATTCCGAAAGGTTCAGCTGTTCCATTGGGCTCATCCCCAGGTGTGTTTCCAGTAGCTTTACAGGCATTTCGTTACCATTATAATGCACCAGCGCATAAGGGATGATAAGTTGATTAGTGCTTTTTTCGCCATGCGTCTCCAGGTTCACCGGTTCCATACCCTTAGGTAGGAATTCATCATATATCTCCTGGTTCGATTTGCCTGAGGTGGCATTTACAAAATGAAAAACAATATGAGAGCCTGCATATTCTTTAAACGATTTTAATCGCTCTTTTGTAGCTTCCTGCAGGCGCTTAAAGCCTGCAGGAAAATCATCGCCCTCCAGGTATACATCTACTACTGCTACGTCCTTCAGGTTGCGCAGCATTTGCGTTGTAGCGGGTGATAATGTAAAACGTTTTTCTTTGGTTAGGTCAAAATTGATATTGAAATAAGCGGCCAGTATATTCACCAGTATAATGATGCCCACCATCATTACAAGGCGCAATGCTGCCTGCCGCTGTTGTTGTTTTCGTTTTCTGATTACTTTTTCTGCCATAATAAAAACGCTCTATTTAGCTTGCTGTGTCCCAGGTGCGGCTGTTAAGAGAGAAACGTGTAAGAGATATAAATAAAATAATAACCGATAAGAAATAGATGATATCACGTGTATCAACAACGCCACGGCTAATAGAATTGTAATGAAAAGACATACCCACCATACTCAGGTAATAATCTATACCAGACTGAAAGGCAGGAATACTGCTTATCAGCTGTATGCCTGTGTGCAAAAAGAAGCACAGGAATAATGAAACAAGAAAACCCACTATCTGGTTGCTGGTAAGCGATGAACAGAAGATACCTACCGCTGCAAAAGATGCTGCGAGAAAAAACAGTCCTATGTAAGAGCCTATTATGCCACCCGTATCCAGGTTGCTGTTTAGCGGCGATAGGTTGCCTATGGTATATACGTATAGCAGTGTAGGCAGCATTGCAAATACTATTAGCGCCAATGCCGCAAAATACTTACCTAATATAATGTCAAGGTCAGTAAGCGGTTTGGTTGAGAGCCATTCTATTGTGCCGCCCTTAAACTCATCTGCCATTGAACGCATGGTAATAGCTGGTATTAATAATAACAGCAGCATGGGCGCTATGTCAAAGAATTTTTCCATGGAGGCATAGCCGTAATCGAGTATGC
>JAFDXS010000407.1 GCA_018267795.1 Bacteroidota bacterium
CCACGCTATGGCTGTCACACTGGTTGGTGGCGGCGAAAACATATTAGCTACGTGTGTTACGACAAGCAGCAGTATCAATACCCATAGACCAAACCTGCCAACACCATTCTTCGCTTTTGTAGCTTGCAGATAAAGCCCTACGCCTATAACAAATATTAACCCTTCCAGAAGCGCAGTAAGCATAGGATAATTCCAAAGCCCAAAACCTAAAAACGGAGAATTGCCCGGGTATAACGGCAGATCAGGTCTATGCACGATAAGATCAAGTGCCCAATGGCTGACAACGCATATACCCAGTACCACAGCGTATTTAATATTCTTTTTTATCAGCCAGTAAATAACTCCGAAGACTATTGCCCAAACCATTACCATCAATAAACTATGCGATATAGGATAATCATAGAAGTTCAATGGCGTAGATTTCGTATTGCCAGGTGCAATAGCAACATGCTCTGCGTTCAACAGCAGCAATGTAGGCCATAATAAATCCAGGAACTGGGCTGCAATAAACAACAAGCCCAGAGATACGCCGGTTGCAGCCTTCTTAGCCCCAAAGCCAACGCCAAAGTGTCCGATAAACATACTGATAGTTTTATTTAATGTAAATATCGAAAAAGATAACAAACAGTTGCCATCTTATTTATTTAATAATTCATAGTTAACCATCTGTTATTCAGTCGTATTTATATACGCATTTCATTGCCCACAGTTAATATTGCATCTACAAATAATCCTATTGTCACTAACATTAGCCATAAAAAAGGGTGCATTTTCAAATGCAAAACGTCGCAGTACAGCGCATACAAAACCATTCTACCTGCCGGGCTTAAATGGCATAAGAGCTATTGCCATTCTAATAATAATAGCCGCACATACTGATGAATTCTCCTACCTTTTTCATAAACATGCAGCAGGCATAATAGGCAAGGGAGCAGCAGTACAGGCGGTTACCTTATTCTTTGTACTTAGCGGCTACCTGATTACCTACCTGCTGATATTAGAGAAAGAAAAGTTCAGGAAAATCCATTACAGGAAATTTTACATGCGGCGTGCATTGAGAATATGGCCGGTGTACTTTCTTATGGTTTCTATTGCTTACATCATTCATATGTATGGAGGTATTACCCCAGAGTACAAGGTAATGACTACTTATTTTCTATATTATCTGTTTTTTATACCCAACATTTTTTTTGCGGCTGGCGGTATTTTACATCCTATCACCCCGCTATGGTCTATAGGTGTGGAAGAACAGTTCTATGCTTTTTGGCCATTCGTTATCAATAAAGCCAAAAACATAGTGGGAGTAATGTTGGCAATTATTGGTATATACTTCTGTACAAAGGTCGCCTTGCAATACGCGCACCTCACCACTATTTTCAAAATCGTAAATGTTACCCGTATAGACAGTATGGCTATTGGTGGTATTGGCGCCTACTTAGTGCTGGAAAAGCACCGGCTATTGTCTATTATTTATCATCGCATTACCCAGATGGTATGTTGGGCCATATTAATTTATTCGCTCATCTTCGGTGCTATACATATTTTTTCCATTGCTGATAGCGAAATATATAGTGTCTTGTTTCTTATTTTCATTCTTAATGTGAGCACCAATCCCCGAACCATTATCAGCACAGAAAATAAAGTACTAAATTTCTTAGGTAAGATATCATATGGTCTCTTTGCTTACCACATGTCGGTACTTTTCTTGCTCGCTTATCTATTCAGAAATACTGCTTTTAATGTCAACAATACGGCTTTTGTTATTGGACTGTATATATTGACACTAATGGTATCTATTCCTGTAGCTTATTTCTCTTATGAGTTTTTTGAGAAGCGCTTCTTAAATCTGAAGCAAAAATATGCGAAGGTGAATAGCAGCGCTAATAATGAAAGTACCGGGCTTAATATACAGGAAGCCTGATGAGCTTATTGATAAATGGCAGGACCTGCAATTTTCATTTGTATATCATCTGTAGAAAATAGGCCGTCCGTTTCTCCCATTACATCATCCACAAAACCAAAGCTTTTTGCTTCTACGGCATTTAAGAACCTATCTCTTTTAAAAACTTCTTCTATCTCGTGACGGGTATGATTAGTATGTTTGCCCATAAGGTGAAATAATTGATTTTGAAGTCTTTCCTGTTCGCGATACGCAATGCCCACATCTTCTGTATAGCCTTTAGCGCCCCCACCCGTTGGATGCATATGTACGGTAGCGTGAGGCAAGGCATAACGTTTTCCCTTAGCGCCAGAGCAAAGGATAGCTGTAGCCATACTCATAGTGGCACCGATAGCTACAGTAGATACAGGCGCCTTTAGCATCTTTATAGTATCATATATGGCAAGGCCAGCATAGACACTTCCTCCGGGGCTATTGATATAGAGACTTATGGGATAATTATTTTCACTGTCCAGGTACAATAGCTGCGCAACAATAAGGTTTGCAACCTGGTCGTCGATAGCTGAACCAAGGAAAACTATGCGCTCTTTCAGCAGTAAACTGTATATATCATAAGCTCCGCGGCCAGAGCTATCTACCACGGTAGGAATTAATATAGATGCCATATTATTTAAAGATTATTTCTATTTCTTGTTTGAACTTATCATCTCTTAATAAAGAGGTATATAATGTCTCCAGCTTCTTGCGCTGCTCTTCCCTGCCAAACCATTTGACTATTTTATGAACAATGCGCTGATGACGCACTTTAGTGTTTAAAACAGGAGCAATAAGCATGCGAGCTTGAAATACTGCTTTCTCTTCAGCAGACATTTCCCCCAACAGGTAGCGATCTATCTCTTGTACCTCAAGCAATGTACTCCTCATAAACTTCGGTCTGTTTTATTTGTTCACGTACTTTTTCCAGGCATTTATATTTTTGAACGCTTACGGAGTGAGCTGATCCATAATCCATCGTTTCAGCAATCTTTTGAGCCTGCCATTGTTTGTAGTAAAACGCCTGTAATAGCTGCAAACATCGCTCT
>JAFDXS010000408.1 GCA_018267795.1 Bacteroidota bacterium
GAAGGGACTTCATGCAGTATAAGAAGCTGATAGTCGCTGAGCGAGGCAGGCATATTATCTGCTGTCCTCACAGTCACTTTATAGCCTTCAAGGCCACTGAGTGCCTCTTTTATTGCATTCACATCAGGGTGGGGCGAACCTGTTACTATCAGTATATTTTTCTTCTCGTCTATTACTTCTACAAAAATATCCCTTCTGTTATTGGCAGTATTCTTTTCGCCATCGGCTACCGGGGCTGTAATGATGTAATGATGCAGGCCTGCCTTTGTTGCCTTCACGGTAAACGACACGGATCGGTCAAACTTGTCGCTGCTAATAGACACAGGTGTACTTGCTAATGCAGCGCCAGCCTCCAGCAACTGTACATTATTGCTATAGCCTTTGCATAGGGTTGCAACTATGTCTGCCCTTATTTCAAATTGGCTGTTTAGCGATACCGTTTTATTCGCATAGGTTTTTGTAATGCGTAGGTCTTTTTGCGCTGTGCTGTCACCTATGGCTACAGTGTATAAGGTGCTATGCAGGGAGACAGATTGATACAGTGGGTTTACTCCCTGGTTATAGCGCCCATCGGTTGGTAGGATGACAGCACCAAGATTTTGTGTGCCGAAAAAATCCTGCGCGCGGGCTATCGCCATTGAGATATCCGTAGCTTGTTGCCGATAGTTGAATATACTATCCGTTTGCACCGTATTTCCAAAGGCCCATTGCACTACCCTGTACTTATCTGAAAGACGGGATATGAGTTGCTGCGCATTGTGACGATAAGCTGCAGAATCTTTGCCAAGGGCTGCGGGAATGGAGGTGGAATTATCCTGCAGAAAGAGAATGAGTGGTTTTTGTGTTTCGTTGCGTGTGATAGTGATAGTAGGTACTAATAACAAGAGCAACACCAGCAATACCACCAGGCCTCGCAGCAAAGCAGAAAGCCAGGGATAGGGCACCGCACGACGCTTGTCGGCTATGTACACCCAATAACCTGCACCTGCCGCCAGAACTATAGCTATGACCCAAAAAATCCACTGCATGAAAAGGCAATCTAAAGAAAAAATATGATTGCAGCTATTTAAATAGCCATTGGTTATATTAATAAGATTACTAAGGCTTGCCGCCGATTATCATTTTGAAGTATCTTTCCGCCTTAAAAATTTCGTTTGGCGTATGCAGATGCATGAGGTAAAGAGCGATGCAGATAAGCAACTATTCTTACAGGTAGCCCTGGATATATATAAGCACGACCCCAATTGGATTCGCCCGCTGGATAAGGATATAGAAGAAGTATTTGATCCGGCTAAGAACAAATTCTTCAAGCGGGGTGAATGTACGCGGTGGGTGCTTAAGGACGACAGCGGTAAGGCTATAGGGCGTGTCGCGGCATTTGTGAACAGGCAATACAAGCAGGAGCAGCCTACAGGGGGCATCGGTTTCTTTGAATGCATTAATGACCAGCATGCTGCCAACTTTATGCTGGACCATTGCAAACAATGGCTGCAGGAGCGAGGCATGGAGGCTATGGACGGTCCAATAAATTTTGGCGAACGCGACAAATGGTGGGGCCTGGTAACGGAAGGTTTCTATTCGCCGCTATATGGCATGAACTACAACCCACCTTATTACAAAAAGCTGTTTGAAGCTTATGGCTTTAAGTTGTACTTCAACCAGGTATGTTTTGCAATGAAGGTACAGCAGAGACCACAGGACAAGTTCTATGAACGTCACGCTGCTATTTCAAAGGACCCCGGCTACAAGGCAATGTCGATAAAGAAGAGCCAACTGGAAAAGTTTGCGAAAGACTTCACCTATATATACAACAAAGCATGGGCAGGGCATGGCGGTGGTAAATCGCTGGAGGAGAAGACCGTGCAAAAGATGTTTAAGACAATGAAGCCAGTAATGGATGAGCACCTTATTTGGTTTACTTACTACAAGGAAGAGCCCATAGCCATGTGGGTGAACCTGCCGGACCTGAACCAGTTCTTCAAGCACCTAAACGGACAATTCGGATTGCTACAGAAGCTAAAATTCCTGTATCTGCAAAAGTTTGGAAAATGCAGCCGCTTTGTAGGTCTTGTATTTGGTATTATACCGGAGTTTCAGGGGAAAGGCGTGGATGCTTATATGATAATAGAAGGCGCAAAAGTGATACAGGCCATGAAGCGCTACGATGACTACGAGATGCAATGGATAGGCGACTTTAACCCGAAGATGCTGAATATAGCTGAGAGTCTGGGAACGCATAGAAGTCGCATACTCACTACGTACCGTTATTTGTTCGACAGGAACAAGGAGTTCAAACGACACCCGATATTATAATTAATCCCGCTTAGGTTTCTTATTTTCGACACACAAATAAATTCTATGGAAATAACGACATTAGGCATAGGCTCAAGGGTAGAGCATCCACATTTTGGTAAGGGTGTGATAGTGGACGTAGCCAGCGAATCCTATATCACATGGTTTAAGTCGCAGCAGGCTACAAAAAATATCAGTAAAGATTACGCAGAGCTGCGTGTCTTAAATGCAGTAGAGGGAGCTGAGGGCGGCAGTACTAATATAACTCTATCAGACATTGAAGAAGCACTGGATAATATACTGGAACGCAGGCTTCATGAAATGCAACTCGTGCCTATGGGAAATAAATGGAACAATGGTATGATGATCCTGAAACCTTCGGACTCAAGTCTGCAAGCTAAAGAGGTGCCTATAGAAACCTTCTTCCACAAAATAGTAATGGTGCGGGACAGGCTGAGGCTGATAGAGCAAAAGATAAATGCCCACAAAGTATTGACAGACGAAGAGAAGGTGGACCTGCAACAGTACGTCACTGCTATCTACGGTTCACTTACTACCTTCAATGTACTCTTTAAAGAAACGCATCACCAGTTTAAAGGAATGGCAGGCAAAGAATAAAATAAAAAAGGTGCCCGATAGAGCACCTTTTTTATTTACAGGTTATCCAAGCGATTTTAGCCATGTTACAA
>JAFDXS010000409.1 GCA_018267795.1 Bacteroidota bacterium
CTTCTATTACAGAAGTCTTCATTTTCTTCGGTTCCCACAGCTCGCTGGTAATTTCTTTAGTCGCTACCTGGTTCCTGCTTTTGTCATATACAGTTACGTCTATACCTTCTTTTTTAGTGAAATGGAAGAAAAGGGTATTGCCATTCTTCATTTGTATCAGCTTGTTCCAGCCATCTTCGGGCTCATCAAATGAGCTGCTCGTTTCTATTTTAGGTTGCGCCTTTACCGTCGTCAGTCCAAACAGCAAAGCAAAAACAATTAAAAGGGTGTTTTTCATTATATGTATGTGTTTAATGCCTGCCAAAATAGATATAGAATATGAAAACACACATAGCCCACTATATTTTTCTATAAAAATTGTTGCAAAGTCTTGGTTTAATACCTTTGCAGCGTCTTAAAAAATTATCCAAAACAAATCTCAAATAATATTAAGTATGGATTTCCGCATTGAGAAAGACACCATGGGCGAGGTGAAAGTACCTGTTAACGCCTATTACGGTGCACAAACACAGCGTTCTATAGACAATTTCAAAATCGCACAGGACATCAACAAGATGCCAAAGGAAATAATCAAAGCCTTCGCTTATCTAAAGAAAGCTGCGGCCCTTACCAACACCGAATTAGGCGTTTTACCCGCGGAGAAGTCTGCGCTGATAGGTCGTGTATGCGATGAAATACTGGAAGGCAAGCTGGATAACGAATTTCCATTAGTGGTTTGGCAAACCGGCTCAGGTACGCAATCCAACATGAACGTGAATGAAGTAGTGGCTTATCGTGCGCATGTGCTCAACGGTGGCCAGCTTTCTGATAAAGATAAATTTATACACCCTAATGATGACGTGAACAAATCACAATCATCTAACGATACTTTCCCTACCGCTATGCACATCGCAGCATACAAAATGCTGATAGATGTTACCATCCCCGGCATCAAAAAGCTGCGTGATACTTTGGCAAAAAAGTCAAGGGACTTCATGCATGTAGTAAAGATAGGTCGCACCCATTTTATGGATGCCACGCCGCTCACCCTTGGCCAGGAGATCAGCGGCTATGTATCACAATTAGATCATGGTCTGCGTGCAATCAATAATTCACTGGCGCATCTTAGCGAATTAGCTTTAGGTGGCACAGCCGTGGGCACAGGTATCAATACGCCCAAAGGCTACGCTGAAAAAGTAGCACAAAAAATAGCAGAGCTTACCGGCCTGCCTTTCATCACTGCCGAAAACAAATTTGAAAGCCTTGCTGCACACGATGCAATAGTAGAAGCGCACGGTGCACTAAAAACGGTTGCAGTTAGTCTTATGAAAATAGCGAACGATATCCGTATGCTTAGCTCAGGCCCACGCAGCGGTATTGGCGAAATTCATATCCCTGACAACGAACCGGGTTCTTCTATCATGCCGGGTAAGGTTAATCCTACTCAGTGCGAAGCACTCACCATGATAGCCGCACAGGTTATGGGGAATGATGTTGCAATAGGCATCGGTGGTGCTACAGGCCATTTCGAGCTTAATGTATTTAAGCCTGTTATGATTTTCAACTTCCTGCATAGCGCCCGCCTCATAGGTGATGGCTGCGTATCATTCAATGATAAATGCGCGGAAGGTATCGAACCAATTGAAGCGAACATCAAAAAGCACGTGCAGAATTCGCTGATGCTGGTAACTGCCCTCAACACAAAGATCGGTTACTACAAGGCCGCTGAAATAGCACAGACGGCACACAAAGAACATAAAACACTAAAGCAGACTGCGGTTGATTTAGGTTACCTCACCCCTGAGCAATTTGACGAATGGGTAAAGCCTGAAGAAATGGTAGGAGATATTAAATAGTCTTTCTAAAGAGCCGGCGTTAGTCGGCTCTTTTATTTTGCTTTTAGCATGCGCAGGTTGCCATGCATATCTTTTCTTATTTCTACATAGCTATAGCCCATGTCCTCAAATAATTGTTTTGTTGCAAGGGCATAATCTACATGCAGCTCGCAATAAATGCATCCTTCCTTATTCAAATGCTCCTTGCCAAACATTGCTATAGTCCTGTAAAAAAGCAATGCATCATCATTGGGCACAAATAGTGCCAGCGAAGGTTCAAAGTCCTTCACATTTTTATGCAGTTGTTCTTTTTCGTTTGCCGGTATGTAGGGTGGGTTAGACACTATAATATCATACAGCCCGAGTGCCGCTCTCTTTTCCGCATCCAGGAAGTCTGTCTCCAGCACAGTTATATCAGCATCTAATTCCTGGGCGTTTTTCTTTGCAACGGCTATGGCGTTGCTGCTTACGTCACAACTGCTCACTATTGCTTTAGGTAATTCTAATTTCAGCGAAATAGGAATACAGCCGCTCCCGGTACCAATGTCCAGTATAGATATTGTCTTGTTCACATCTTTCATATCCTGCACTATCCAGTCCACCAACTCTTCTGTTTCCGGCCTCGGTATCAGCACATGTTCATTCACTTTATAGCGTCTGCCCATAAACCATGCATGGCCTATCACATATTGCAGTGGCTTGCCGCTTAGCAGTTCAGCCTGCATCAGTTCAAAGCTTGTTTGCTCCGCCGCCGAAAAGCTGGTGTCTTTTTCCAGTATGCGTTGCAGTTTGTCCCGCCCTGTCACATGATGCATCACCTCATGCGCTATTGCCGCCGATTCATAATCGTCATATAAGCCCTTAAGCTTATTTAATAGCTCGTAAAATGCCCCGTTATAGCTCAGCATAAAACAAAGATAAATCCTTCTTAACTTCACCCATTCATCTTTTCTGGCTTATCGATCACGAGGTTTACATAAAGCGTTGTTTCGAGCTGGCACAGCTCGCCAAAGGTTATACGGCTCCCAACCCTATGGTTGGGGCGGTGCTTGTCTATGAAGGGCGGATTATTGGCGAAGGCTGGCACAAGCGTTACGGACAGCCACATGCCGAAGTTAACTGCCCGGAAAGCGTTATCGAG
>JAFDXS010000040.1 GCA_018267795.1 Bacteroidota bacterium
TTGGCAATTGCAAGAATGTTTAGCGGTAATGCTACGATATAATAGGTCCCTTTGTGCACTCTTGCGAATGCAAGTATCTTATTTTTATAAGTACCCTTTGTTTCTAATGGTATATACCTGCCATTTGTAAATGTATCCCTTGCCAGGTTCTTTTCTACAAGTATTTTGTGGGTTAGCCAAAGTTTTATTTTGCCTGAATATCGGTTTGACCAGAGATCGGCAAATTTATTTTCATCCACTTCATTTAAGAACCGGCTCCGTAGTTCATAATTCACTGCTCGCCTGTTGTCCGGGTCAACCATGCTAAAGTCCCATAACTCGCAGCCCTGGTAAATATCGGGAACGCCAGCTACCATAAATTTTAGTATTACCTGGGCAAATGAATTGATAATGCCGCCATCGGCTATTTTATTAAGAAGCGTTTTGAAGCTAATAAAAAAGGTAGATTGTTTATTTAATATATTATCGATAAAATCATTTACGTTTCGTTCATATTCTTTATTTGGCTTAGCCCAATTAGTATGCATTTTGGCTTCGCGCAATGCTTTTTGTATATATACTTTAAAGCGGTCGGGAAAATTATCATTATCCGCTCCGGGCATGGGGTAGCAGCCTATTAATGACTGATAGATAAAGTATTCATCATTGCTATCCGGAACGCCATTTATTTTATGTTCATTGTTGATATTTTGCCATTCTTTAATAGTGCTCATCCAATCGGCTGCTATATCTGTAAGACAATTTAGCCTTGCTCTTACATCTTCCCCCCGCTTTGTATCATGGGTAGAGGTCGCATTTATGCTTGCATACCATAATTGCTGCTTATCCAAAATCGTATTGTGAAAATCCTGGATGCTGAGCCCGCTTGCATCTGGTATATCGCCAACATCATTATGGCCTATAAAGCTGTTATATATATACATGGCAGTGTCTTCGCCACCTTTTGCCATTAGTGGGCCGGTAAACTGCATGCACCTCTGGTAAAATACTAATGCACGTTCGTTATAGTCTTTATTATGAAGCAATGGCTGTATAAGTATAGCGTTCTCCAATAGCTGTACAGCGGGGATGATGTTTTTGTCTTTGGCTGCTATCTTATTTAGTATTCTTTTTATAACATTTGCTTCAGCTTGTTCAAGGGGTAATTTGTTTCCGTAGTATTTATATACCGGACATTCTATTAAAAAGTCAGCAATTGCTTTTCTTAATGTCTGATCATTTATTGCTTCTGTCTTTCCCCTTTCAGCAAGATTCAGATCGATGAACAAACTGCATAAATTATCCAGCTCACCGTTCATGTGGCCATAAAGGATTAGCTTCTTTTTTTCTTCTAATACCTGTAAATATCCTGGGGTATCAATAATTTTATTTTTGTAAAAATTATGAAGTTCTTTAATCCCTGTTTTGTTAGTAAACAAGTTATTAACTGTGGCAAGGAAATCATAACCTGTAGTGCCGGCTACGGGCCAGTAAGAAGGTAACTGCTCGCCTGTCTCCAATATCTTTTCTATAGTGATATATATATTATCACCAACAGTTTCACGCAGATTATACAGGTATTCGGTAGGATTGGCAAGGCCATCAATATGGTCCACACGCAGGCCCTGGAATATACCTTCTTTGCATAGGGTTTTTATTAAGGAATGATAATGATCGAAAGCTTTTTTATTTTGAATATTAAGACTGATTAAGCCATTGATTGTAAAAAAGCGCCGATAGTTAATATGTCTATCTGTATCACTCCAGATAGTAGGTACATAATATTGCTGATCTATTACACTTTTTATTTCCTCGGGGTTTTTATTAAGGCTATTACTATTTAATAGAGTTGCAGAAGCACTATTTATTGGTATCTCAGTATCAAAATATTTTAAATAGAAACTTTGGTTCCTGCTAATGATGGATAGCTCATTATTCTTTATTGCTTCTTCCAAAGGTTTTCCAAGAATGGGCAAAATAACTTTTCCATTAAACAAAGGATGTGTCCAGTCGATATCAAAATAAGCTGCGAAGTCTGACGCCTGGCCTTTTTCCAGAACATCCATTAACCAGTGGTTATCCTGGTGAAAAGCCATATGGTTAGGAACAATATCCTGTATCCAGTTCATGCCATGCGCTTTTAATCTTTCGCTTATGCGGTATAGTTGCTCCAGGTTACCAATCTCCGGGTTTATATGCAGTGGGTCCGTTATGTCATAGCCATGCATACTGCCGGGCACTGCCTTGAAGACAGGTGACGCATATATGGTTTTTATTCCAAGTTGTTGCAGGTATGGAATTATGTTTTCAAAAGCTTCAAAGTTGAATTCTTTATTGAACTGGATGCGGTATGTAGATTCAGGATTAAACATTTTCTGTGCCGTATATAAGTAAAGATTCAGGTTGTATTTCCAGTTGCGCGGCAGATGAAATCAATTCTACAGCAGCTACTTTGCCACCCCAATCAGGGCTGGCAGAATCAAATAATTTAATAAAGTTCCCCTGCAGGGTAGGGAACGGGATATGTTGACGTTTACTTGAGAAATTTAGAAAGCAAACAATGGATTGCTTTGCATGCCAGCGGCGCAGCACTAGTGTATTTTGTTCTTTATTTACTTTTACGCTTAGCTGCTTTCTGTTTAATATGTGTAAAGCCGGGTGTTTTTTTCTAAGGGTTATCAATGCAGTATAGTAGCGCAACATTGTTTTGTGCGGTTCCTGTGCAATAAGGTCCCAACGCAGTTTGCAATTATTAAAAGTTTCTTCTGCCTGGGGATCCGGAGCTTCACCTTTGTTATGAAAAGAAGCAAACTCGTTTTTGCGTCCCTTTCGCACTGCTGCTACCAGGTCTTCATCTGTATGGCTTATGAAATATTGAAAGGGTTGCGGCGCACTCCATTCCTCACCCATAAAAAATAATGGAAGATATGGGCTGATAATCACTGCGCCTGCCAGCAATTTTTGCATTTCAAGGCTTAACAGCATACTTGTACGTTCGCCAAGCATACGATTCCCTATCTGGTCATGATTTTGAGAAAATACAATGAACTGTGGCCCTTCGTTGCCACTGGCCTTATTCCCAAATGTTCTATGGCGATATATTGAGTAAATGCCATCATACACATAGGCATCTTTATACGCCTTTGCTAAGTCTGGTATCCCATTAAAGTCTTCATAATACCCGGTCTTTTCATTGCCTGCTGCCACCCTCAGCGCATGATGAAACTCATCTGTCCACTGTGCATCCATCCCATATCCTTTTTCATCTATTGATGTGATGTAGCGATTGTCATTAAGATCACATTCGATTATTAAATGATACTTTCGGCCCGTTAATGAACTAAGTTTATCTGTACACTCTTTTATTTCCTGCAATATATGCTTGTGGCTTAAGTCTTTAATGGCATGTACCGCATCCAGCCGCAGGGCGTCAATATGAAAGTCCCTAAACCACATCAACGCATTTTCTATAAAATATTTTCTTACTTCATCGCAATAAGCATCATCAAAGTTTATAGCATCGCCCCAGGGTGTTTTATATTTATCTGTAAAGTAGCTGCCATAGGCATTCAGGTAGTTACCCTCTGGCCCCATATGGTTATATACAACATCCAGAATTATAGTCATTCCTTTTTCATGACACGTATTTACAAGTCGTTGCAGTTCATATGGCCCTCCGTAAGAGTTTTGTACAGCAAATGGGAAAACGCCGTCATAGCCCCAGTTCCTGTTGCCGGGAAACTGTGCTACCGGCATAATTTCGATAGCAGTAATACCGCATTCCAGCAAATAATCAAGCTTGCTTTCTATCCCCGCAAAAGTACCTTCACTCGTAAATGTGCCCGTATGGAGTTCATATATAATGTAATTATCCAAAGCAGGATTAACCCACTGCTGATCAGTCCATTTGAATGTATTTAAATCTACAACGGCAGAAGGCCCATGTACGCCCTCGGGTTGAGATAAGGATACTACATCAGGAAGTTCTTTTCCATCTACAATAAATTTGTAGGTGTCATTTTCAATAACCTTGGCAGTTCCCTGCCAATATCCTCGCTCCTTCAGTTGCAGGTCTATTGTTTTATTGCTGTTATAAAAGTGAATGCTTACCTTTTTTGCCTCAGGTGCCCAAACAATTATATTAGCTTTACCATGTTTGTAATCTACGCCCAGTGTCCGCTTTGCTATATCTACATTACTCATGATTGATCAATACTACTATTGAGCGACTTTTAACATCAATTTCATTTGTTGCTTCAAATGATTGAGCTTCATTGCCGGCCATATTATCAGTGTCTATTATTTTTTTCCAGTTCTTACCATATTTCGCGTCAGGCAATTTGTATTTTATGTTGCCTTCGTAAGCGTTGAATATGAGATAGAAACTATCATCAACAATTTTTTCTCCTTTCGGCCCAAGCGAATGAATACCCTTACCATTTAGATACACGGCAAGAGACTTTGCAAAGCCATTTGTCCAGTCATCTTCGGTCATTTTATCCCCCCCGGGTTTAAACCATGCAATATCTTCAGTGTTGGATGCCCTGATTTTTTGCCCCTGAAACCAGCCCCTGCGGCAAAACACGGGGTGAGATTTGCAAAAATGTATAAGCATCTTCGTGAATTCCAGCAATTCATGATCTGCTTTTTCCCAATTTATCCATGATATTTCATTGTCCTGGCAGTATGCGTTATTGTTGCCTTGCTGGCTTCGCCCAATCTCGTCGCCCGCCACCAGCATAGGCACACCTTGCGAAAGGAAGAGTGTAGTAAGGAAATTTCTTTGCTGCTTCTTTCGCAGGTTTATTATATCCTGGTTATCGGTTGGTCCTTCTGCACCGCAGTTCCATGAGCGATTATTGCTGTCGCCATCGTTATTGTTCTCCCCATTAGCCTCGTTATGTTTCTCATTGTAAGAAACCAGGTCGGCCAGGGTAAAACCATCGTGGGCCGTTATGAAGTTTATACTGGCAGTAGGCCGGCGGGAGTCGCCCCTATAGAGATCAGAGCTGCCTGTAAACCGTTCTGCGAATTCACCCAGCATACTATCAGAGCCACGCCAGAAGTCGCGCATACAATCTCGATATTTGCCGTTCCATTCAGACCATCCTGCAGGAAAATTACCTACCTGGTAACCACCATCCCCCACATCCCATGGCTCAGCAATAAGTTTTACCTGGGAAATAATAGGGTCCTGGTAAATAATATCAAAAAATGAACTGAGCCGATCTACTTCATGCAGTTCTCTTGCAAGAGTTGCTGCAAGGTCAAAGCGGAAACCGTCAATGTGCATCTCCTGTATCCAATATCTGAGGCTATCCATTATTAATCGTAGCACCGGTGGCAGGCGGGCGTTCAGCGTATTGCCTGTACCTGTATAGTCATTGTAGTATCTTTTATCGTCTGCCAGCCTGTAATACATAGCATTGTCTATTCCCTTGAATGATAGCGTAGGCCCCATCTGGTTGCCTTCCGCAGTATGATTAAAGACTACATCAAGGATCACTTCAATGCCAGCTTTATGCAGTTCTTTTACCATGGCCTTAAACTCATTTACCTGGCTCCCATCTATACCGCTGCTGCTATATTTGCTTGCGGGGGCAAAAAAGCCAATAGTATTATAGCCCCAATAATTAGACAAGCCTTTTTCCGTAAGTGCGCGATCATTTATGAAGTAATGGACAGGCATCAGCTCTACCGTTGTTATACCCAGGTCCTTTAAATATTTTATACTTTCTGGATGAGCGAGACCTGCATAGGTGCCGCGTAGCTGTTCCGGAATACTTTGATGTAATTTTGTAAATCCTTTAATATGCAGTTCGTAAATAATAGTCTTATGCAATGGTATTTTAGGGTTAATATCATCTTCCCAATTGAAACCGGGGTCTATTACTATGCATTTGGGCATTGCCGCCGCACTATCCAACTTGCTAAAGCTAAGGTCTTCCTGTGGGTTGCCTATCTCATAGCCGTATGTAGCATCTGATAATAATATCTCTCCTCCTATAGCCTTTGCATTTGGGTCAAGCAGCAATTTATTTGCATTGAAGCGCATACCGTTTCCGGGATCATAAGGACCGTCAACGCGATAGGCATATAGTTGCCCAGGCTTCATGTTGGGTATATATGCATGCCAGATATGGCCGGAGCGTTCGGTAATATTCAGCCTTAATGTTTCTGTATCGTCATTAATATCGTTAAAAAGGCAAAGAGTGACACCCGTAGCACACTCTGTATATAATGCGAAGTTCACTCCATGTCCATCCCAGGTAGCTCCGAGCGGAAACGGCATTCCAGGGTATACTTCTATTTGCATAGCTTATTTAAGTGGTTTAATCACATTGTACCTTAAAGAAGTATGCCATGATGGTGAAGCTTATCAGAAGGAGATGCCTTATAATTCAGGGGATTGCTCTGGGGTATTTATTGGGCAAAATGTTAAATTTTTTTGCGGGGAAATAACTTAATAGACAACTGAAGTAAAATTTTATTAACTCAAAGTTGTGGTGATTGTAATGCTTACCGAGCTCATTCCCAGCTCGGTATCTAACTGGCTTATTTTTATTTAGATTTGCGGACAATTAAGCCCCCTTATGACCATAAAAATTAACGGTGAGATCAATCAGCACATCGTCGACGTAATTATATATCCCACAGACATACCCGGCGTAAAGATGAAAAAGTTTGAAGGGCTTATAATAGCTGAAAACAGCGCCCTGCAGGCATTAAAAAATATAGGCGAGTTTACAATGGAAAAGGAAGGCGAGATATTTCACAAATGCAAATGCAGTGAAACAGGAAAGTTCTCTTATAAGTCTATTAGGGCTTAGAGCAAGCTCCATTTTTATACGATGTGTAAAACAGAAACGCTTTGTGGCTGTAAGTCATGAAAAATGAATATTTTGCATATCAGCAATCAATTGATGAGCAGCAATACAGTTCAGGATTATATTATTCGGGTGTTACCATTATCTGCTGAAGATATTTCTCTGCTTATGAGTTGTGCCACTCACAGAGAAGTTAAAAAGGGTATTGCCGTATTAAAAGAAGGAGAAATCTGCCGCTCTTTTTACCTGGTGGAAAAAGGTGGCCTGCGTACCTACTACAACAAGAATGGCATACCCATTAATTTGAATTTCACTTTTGAGGGTAATTTTGTAGCAAATTTAAAAAGCTATAAGACAGGAGAGCCTTCAGATATTATTATTGAGGCATGTGAAGATGCATCTGTATGGATATTTAACATAGACCTTATTCGTGATCAAATAGATTTATTCCCCGAAGTTTCCAGGTTTATCAAAAAACTTGCTCTTCGTTTACTTTTAGCTTCAGAAGAATATAGTAAGCTCTATAAAATATTAACACCTGCTGAGCGCTACAAATATGTAGAGCAAAACAATCCTATTCTTTTGCAACGTATTTCTCTGTCTCAAATGGCATCTTATCTTGGGGTGAGCCGCGAAACGCTAAGTCGCATAAGAGGTAAGAACAGCGACAATAGATTGTGACTTTTGTCACAGTATGGAAAGCCATTTCTTTAAGATATTTGCATCTTCAAACCTTAATAGCACAATACAGATGGAACAGAAGACACAAAATACAGCCCTGCTGGTAATGGACATGCAAGTGGGTATTATCGCCAGTTTTGCGCAGGGCAGCCAGGAACTAATAAGCGCAAATAAGAAAGCAATAGAATATGCGCGAGTACAAAATATGCCCGTAATATTTGTAACGGTAGGTTTTAGACAAGGTGCTCCTGAGGTAAGTGGCAATAACAAGAGCTTTGCCGCAGCAAAAGAAAGGTTTGCAAATATAGATATGAATATGTTTGCATCCGTGATACCCGAGCTTGATAAAAAAGCAGACGAACTACAGGTGATGAAGCGTAGGATAAGTGCATTTGCAGGGAGCGACCTGGAAGTAATACTGAGAGCATGGGGTATTCAGCACTTAGTACTTACAGGTATCGCCACAAGCGGTGTTGTGTTATCTACACTGCGCGAAGCTGCAGATAAGGATTACGGGCTGACTGTGCTGGCTGATTGCTGTGCTGATGCTGATGAAGAAGTGCATAGAGTGCTGACTACTAAAATATTTCCACGACAGGCGGATGTAATGACTGTAGCTGAGTGGATTGGCTAAAGAAACGGCGACCGATTTTACTTTAGGATGTCCGGGAGGCAGGAAACAGCGCCCCGGACATTTGCTTTTAAATAGGTATATAATCAGAATTAATAAGGGGAAAATCAAGCCTGTTTTATATTTGGTGCCAGATTCTCAGTTTGATGACAGATAAAGAAATAGGCCAGCCAATTATCAAAACAGTTGTAATTAATGCTACACCAGCAAAGGTATGGGCTGCACTTACGAAACCTGAACTAATGAGGCAATGGATGTCTGAAACGCCCCTCGATATCATTACAGATTGGAAGGTTGGCAACACCATAACCATACGCGGTGACTGGTACAAAGCAGGGTTTGAAAACAAGGGCATTGTCTTAGAAATAGAGCTTGAGCGCCTGGTAAAGTATAGCCACCTAAGCTCATTGTCCCGATTGAAAGATAAACCTGGTAACTATACAGTACTTGAATTCAGACTAACACCTAAAGATGCCCAGACAAGCCTGACACTTACTTTAAGCAATTTTCCCACAGAGGCAATCTATAAGCATTTTGCATTTTACTGGAGTGTAGGGCTGGAATTGCTTAGAAAGTTTGCAGAGCAACAATAAATGATATTGCCTTGTAACAACCTCCGAATGCATTATATTTTATTTTCGTTTTTCATTTTGGTAAGTTGTGCCAGTGTGAATGCGCTTATTGCCATTACCAGGTCGCGCACTGCGACATCGTAGTAGTGAGTGAACAGGATGAGCTGCAGTGCTATGCAAATGAGCCATGCCATTACAATATAGGCGCCAACCAGAGTGCGCAAGAGGACAATGAGACCCGCTATGATCTCTATAATGCCAACTATCTTCATAAATGTCTCACCATCCATAGGCAGCATGCTTTTGAAGCCTGTGCTCAGGTAATCTGTCCAATTAGTAAGGATATTGGTAAATTTGTCTAGGCCAGCTACTATTGGCACAATGCCGAAAGTGAGCTTAAGCGTGTTTTGCAATTGTCTTATCGTAGCCATATCATTTTTGCGTTTTAGTTATTAATTAGATTAAGTATCACATAAAAGGTTACAAAATTTATTTTTCAGCAGAGTTGTAACCTTTTTATCCTTTCATCATCTAATAGGATATAATAATGGATCAGACAATTTTACAGGCCGAACAAACTCCTGATACAGAGCTGATAAAAAGGATACTGGCCGGCGAAAAGAGGCTTTTTGAGCAGATAATACGCAGATATAATCAGCGGCTGTTTCGCATTGGTATGGCTGTGCTGAATGATGATATGGAAGCAGAAGATGCTATGCAAACGGCTTATATCAATGCTTATGAGCATCTGAAAAACTTTGAGAACAGGTCTTCTTTTGAGACATGGCTGATAAGGATAATGCTGAACGAATGCCTGGCCCAAAAAAGAAAGAAGCAGCGCTTTGGTACTGAAGCAGAGGGTGCAGCCGAAAACATAAAAACTATGACAAGCCCGGATAAAATATTGATGAACAAGGAGCTTAGCGGCGTATTAGAACAGGCTATAGCGCAACTGCCGGAGAAATATCGTATGGTGTTTGTGCTGCGGGAGATTGAACAAATGTCTGTAAAGGCTACAGGCGAGGCACTGAGTATAGAAGAGCCCAATGTAAAGGTGCGACTGAACAGGGCAAAGACCATGCTCCGTGAAAGCTTGAACGGGTACATAGCTGACAATGTGTACAGCTTCCATCTTAGCCGCTGCGACAGGATTGTAGCTAATGTCTTTGCGCATCTGCAGCTTTAGATTTTTGCGGTCAATTCCGTATCTTTATGCCTCAATAATTACAAAGTATCAATGTAGACAAAAATTTCTTTCGATGGGATAACAAGGCTGATGGCCTTGATTGTGAATTTTTGAAGAAGGAAATTTTATGCTTATTCTACAAAACATTAGATACGCACATCCTGATAAGGAGTTGTTGTTTGACGACATCAGTCTTACGATTAATAAATACGAAAAGATTGCATTAATAGGCAATAACGGGGCAGGGAAATCTACGCTGCTCGCGATACTAGCTGGTGTTTTGCAAACTACAAGTGGTACGGTGAAGGCAAGTACGCAGCCTTATTATGTTCCCCAGATTTTTGGCCAGTTCAATGAGTACACTGTTGCGCAGGCACTTAGAGTGGTTGATAAGCTTGCTGCTTTGCATGCTATACTTGAGGGCGACGTATCAGAAGCTAATATGCTGGTACTGGATGATGACTGGAGTATAGAAGAGCGATGCAGCGAGGCCTTGCAACAGTGGGGGCTTGCTGATGTGGAGCTGACGCAATCTATGGTCACATTGAGCGGAGGGCAAAAGACTAAGGTTTTTCTCGCGGGTATAGCGATACACAAGCCAGAAATAGTACTGCTGGATGAACCAAGCAATCACCTGGACGTACATAGCAGGGCCATTCTTTATAATTATATACGGACAACATCTGATACGCTGGTGGTGGTAAGTCATGACCGGGCTTTGCTGAACCTGCTGAATACCGTTTGCGAACTGAGCAAGCGAGGCATAACCATGTACGGTGGCAACTATGCG
>JAFDXS010000410.1 GCA_018267795.1 Bacteroidota bacterium
CATTTTCGTCACTTTTTACTGAGGCTATTAAATGAGCTTTGTCATCGTACACCTCTATTTGCGCTGCAGGTATTAGTTCCTCGTATTGATCTGTCGTATGTCCTTTTATACTACAGGTCATTTTAGATAATGATTTTAATTGTTTTTTTGGATGTATGCTATGTTTATGTACTGTATGCTGTGCAAAAGCCGCAGCAGGTAGCTGCGTTAATAAAGAGCTTAAACCAAGAGCAATAGCAATACGATAAATAAAACCTGGTTGCGCGACTGGCGCTGTAAGATTTCTATCCAGTTGCAGATTGGTGAACCTGCCGCAAGTATTACCTCCGTCCTTTATGAAAAAGTTGAATAGATCAGCATCTCTCCAGTTTGTAAAGTCCACTACAGTTTTTTGGCAATGAGTGCAGAAACGGCCTCGCTCTACCGGAGTCATATTATTCCAATCCTCGTGACAAGGTTTGGGAAGCGTAATTTGTATGGTTTTAGGTTTGCGCACAATATTATTAACTGCTATTAAAGTTAACTTATTGTGTACGGTGCAATTGTCAGACTAATTACATATTAATACTGTCCTGTACCCAGCATCACCAAAGTACATGCCTCCAGCACATCTATACCTTCTTTTGCAGCCATGCGCTCCAGTTCTTCATTTTCTGTGCCTGGGTTAAAGATGATGCGCCTCGGCTTTAAGGAAAGTATATAATCGTAATATGGTTTTTGATTCATTGGGTTCAGGTAAAGGGTTACAGTATCCACATCATTCATTGCAGGGTGTTCCTTCATTATGGTTACATCATCTACCTTCCCTTCTTTATTGCCTATGGCAACCACAGATTGCTGATGCTGCCTAAGGCGCTTAATGGCCATATTGCTATATCGTGCTGTATTCTCCGATGCTCCTAATACCAATGTTTTGTTCTTTTCCATCTTAATAAAGTTCTTTCATAAAGATAACTTATGTACTCTTAGCTATTTAATTGTGAAAAATAATGCCATGATAACCGCATACTATAAAGCTTAGGTTAACGAAAAAATTATGATATGGATGTACATAAAGCTCATTAACTTTAGTAAGCTTTTTGAACTTTACTTTTTAAATTTTGAATTAATATCATGCAAGCAGCCTATATAATAGCAGGATTTCGTACAGCGGTAGGAAAATCAGGTCGTGGGAAATTTAAGTTTTATCGCCCGGATGATCTGGCAGTGGATGTGATAAAAGGATTGCTGGCCAGTGTGCCACAGCTTGACCCCAAACTAATAGATGACGTAATAGTAGGCAATGCAGTACCGGAGGCAGAACAAGGCTTGCAGGTAGGGCGTATAATAGCCAATAGGGCAGTAGGCGAGTGGGCACCCGGTGTAACGGTGAACAGGTATTGTGCATCGGGCCTTGAGACAATAGCTATTGCAACTGCTAAAATACAAACAGGCCAGGCCGACTGTATAATAGCCGGGGGGACTGAAAGCATGAGCCTGGTACCTACGGCAGGCTGGCGCACTATGCCTAACTATGAGATAGCTAAAGCGGCACCTGACTATTACCTAAGCATGGGCCTGACGGCAGAAGAGGTAGCAAAGGATTATAATGTGAGCAGAGAAGACCAGGATACATTTGCCTACCATTCTCACAAGAAAGCTATTAATGCAATAAAGGAAGGTTACTTTAAAAAGGGCATTCTACCTATTACAGTAAGAGAGACTTATGTAAATGAGAAGAACAAAAAAGCCGAAAGAGAATATATAGTAGATACAGATGAAGGTCCACGCCCGGATACCTCGATGGAAGCCCTGGCAAAGTTACCCCCTGTATTTGCTCAAGGCGGCACTGTTACTGCAGGTAACTCTTCACAAACATCTGACGGTGCGGCATTTGTAATTGTGATGGGAGAGAAAATGATGAATGAGCTAGGCCTGAAACCATGGGGTAGGCTAATAGCCTGTGCAAGTATGGGGGTTGACCCACGCATAATGGGTATAGGGCCTATAAAGGCAGTGCCAAAAGTGCTGAAGCAAGCAGGCATGAACCTTTCACAGGTTGATTTAATTGAGCTAAATGAAGCCTTTGCTTCTCAATCACTTGCGGTAATAAGAAAGCTTGAAATGAACCCCGATATTGTAAATATAAATGGAGGTGCTATTTCCCTTGGTCATCCATTAGGCTGTAGTGGGGCTAAACTAACTATACAGATACTAAATGACCTGGAAAGACTAAATAAAAAGTATGGTATGGTTACAGCCTGCGTAGGTGGCGGCCAAGGCATTGCAGGTATTATAGAAAAACTTTAGGCTTATATCTTAACTTGCTGTAAGTCAATGCATTTATTCATTTTATTGATTTAATGCCTGGGCTACTTATTTTTATAAAGAAATGGATATTTTTTTGTAAAACATTGCAAATTAGCTATTTGTATTTGTTAAATTAAGCAACTATTGAACACTTGAAGTCAACATTATAAATAATTTAAAATTTATTAGTTTTCTGCTTGTTTATATTTTTGGCATAGTTAGTGCTACAATAAATTGGGTATGCCTGCTTTACGCAATAGGCAGGCAAATATTAGGATATAAGCAATGAAGCTCAAGCATTTTTCTACCATTTTATTTTTAATTATTTTTCTACCATTACTTTCATTAGCAAGTCCTAATGAATTGATTGGTAAAGTTTTGGATAGTAAAGGCAACCCAATATATGGAGCAGTAGTTGAGTTACCTGACTTGAAGTCAGGAGCTGCAACTGATACCGCCGGAGTTTACCGTATCTCTAACCTTCCCAAAGGCACTTACCTGGTGCAGGTGCATCTTATAAGCTATACTACAATTACAAAAAGTGTGAACATCAGTGGTATAACTACCATTAATTTCACTTTAAACGAGAATGTGATAGAAAAAGGGGAAGTGGTAGTTACCGGTAGCAGTATAGCAGGTGAAGAAAAGAGGAGCATTACGCCC
>JAFDXS010000411.1 GCA_018267795.1 Bacteroidota bacterium
ATTTTCCCCCATGTATGTACCATACAGAAGAGAGCCGGCGTCGCGGCTAAGACAGATGAAGTAAAAATCCCTGCCATCTGTAGTGGATTGTGCAGCATCTGAAGTAATAGGCATATTGTCGGTAGTGCCAACACTTGAGGGCATGGTAGGGATAAACAAATTGCCACCCCAACCGGAGATATAAATGTTCTGGCAAGTGTCCACAAGAAAAGCAACAGGTGAGATATTGGTATGTGTAGAGTCGCCTGAGCCAAACACTGTAGATACCAGGCTGGTAGTAAGATTGCTGTCAAGCTTTTGTATAAACTGTGTAGAATGAGGATTGCTGTAAGCGCCCGTAGTAACAGGATAATGGCCGCCAAGCGACTGCCCCATGAGATAAACATAGTTATTAAGGTCCACCTGCACACCGTAGCATTGGTCGTAGTTTCCGGTGCCAATAAATGAACCGCTTAGCAAGGTGTATGGGGCACTAGTCTTGAACTTAAGGATAAAACCGTCAGCTCCGCCACCCTGATAAGTAGAATGCAGCGAGCCTGAAGTGCTTGGGAAGTCGCTGCTTTGCGTACCGCCTGCTACGTATATGCTTCGCTCAGTGGTATCAAATGCCAATACATATCCAGCATCATCATTAGTGCCGCCTATATATGTACTCCATATCAATGAACTTAAATCATAGTTCATTTTGAAAACAACAGCATCCTGCGCGCCGGAGTTAGTGGTTTTGTAAGCATAGGCAGTGGTCGGAAAGTCAGTAGAATTTGTACAGGCAGTAACATACACATTTCCTGTTTTGTCCACTTCTATTTCGCTGCGGGCATCATCGCCGTAGTTGTGCTTAAGGTTGCCGTAGCCCGACTCTGTAGAATCAAAATTAACACCATCATCAGCCGAGCCGCCTATATAGGTAGAGCCTATAAGTGAACTACCGTTGGCACTTATTTTTGTTACCACTATGTCTGCCCTGCCACCTTTAAATGTCCTGCTGTAACCCGTAGATGAAGTAGGATAGTCATTAGAATAAGTGCGACCAGCAAATACCAGGTTATTGGCAGAATCCACTATCATACTGTGCGGGCGCTCATTATCCTTACCACCTACATATGTAGCCCATATCCGGTTTTTACCATCAGAGGAATATTTGATGATGGCTATATCACTCGCATATTCAATATCTGTAGTACCAACCCCACCTGCAAAAGTAGTTTGAAAAGCGCCGGTGCTAACAGGGTAGCCTGTGCTGTTTGCAAGGCCACCTGCATAAAAGTTGCCCTGTAGGTCATAAGTAGCAGTAAAGCCCCAGTTATCAGCCGTAGAGCCGGTAAAGGTGGCAAATACTACTGTTGGGTCTATGATGAGCGGCTTGCTAACATCATAATCATTAGGGAAATAATAAGTAATAACATTGTTTTTTAGCTCGTAGCTGCATTCTACCTGCACACGAGCATCATTGATATACTGATAAACGTATGGTTTCATTTCCATCACGTCGCCTACAGATGTGCTGACAATGAGATTGCCGTTCTTAATCTTCATAGAAGCAGGGCCATCATAACGCAGGCGTATCTGTGATACATCAGCTCCAGGACTTACTATGAATTCATATTTCATGTTGCCCTTCTCAGAGCTTATATGCATGTCTATACCATTGTATAGCTTTTTATAGTCAATATTGAGATAAGGGTGAATATTGCCTTTCCAGCGATTGGGATCATTGCCCAAAAAGTAATTATAGTAGCCTTCTTGTGCTTTGCTGCCTTCAATGTTTGATGTATTAGCCCCATCAAATATTACCCTGTAAGCATGAAACTTAATGGTAGGTGGTGTCTTTATCTGCCCATGGTGCCATGCATCTATCTTGCCGTCATTCTCAGGATCGCTGAGCATGTATGTAAAGCCATTCTTTTGCAGGTAAACGTCTCCCTTACCGGTCATGGCTTTATAGAGAAACGGGCCATTCCATTGGCCTTTGTTTTCTATAAATTCTATGGGGGCGTTCTGTGCATGCGTATAAATGGAGACAAGCAGTAAACAGTATAAAAAGTAGAAGTATTTCATGTTCAAAAAAAGGTTGGCGCCGCTGCGTAGTAAATTTAAAGATTTTTTATCTATAATAGACGGAAAAACGCAGCAAAAAGTAGAGTAAAGCAGAGCAATAAGGATGGTTTTTACCCTTTTATTACTTAGTTAGAGCGGAAATACTTAAAACAGATCAGTTCACTACCTTATCTGCACAGCAGCTGCTGGCAAAAGCTTCGGGTTTGGCCTTGAATGCAAAGCCCATACCCAGTATATAGCCCATGGCCTCGCGCAGTGCTTCGTTGCTTTTGAATTGTGGATTGGTATTGATGTCCGCATGTACCTCCATATCCACATCGTACTTGTTGAACAAGTCGCAAAGTTCATAGGCAATCTCTATACTGCGGGCTACCTCTACCAGCATGCGTTCCTTAATGGTAAATGGTTGTTTGGTCTTGTCGTTGTAAAGAAACATGAAGCCGCCATGCTTTTCACGAAGAAATACGATAACGGTAGCAAATTCTGTTTCAGCACCACGCACCTGAGAGTCTGTACCAATACATACTTTTAAATGATAGCCGGCATTTGTCTCCCTGATAATAGTATCCTCAACTGCTTTTTTGATAGGGAGTTTTATAGGTTCCCCACTGAATGTACGCCATATCATAAACTATAATATTTGGTTATATAAATTTAACCATTATTATATTACGAAACTATTACCTGAATATTAAGGGAATGTAATAATGCACAGGTTATGAACAATAAAAAAGCACTCCTAAGAGGAGTGCTTGTAAAGTATGGTCTGTAATAAATGTATTATTCACCTGCGAGTAATACCTGCCAGGCCTTATCTACATCGCCATGATCGAGTAGTTCTTTGGCGTAAGTATGTAAAGCATGTGTTTTAGCTGTTTCGTTTTCTGCATAGTC
>JAFDXS010000412.1 GCA_018267795.1 Bacteroidota bacterium
GAGGCACGAAGCGATCTCACGAAACACAAACACACCATGCGCACAAACCTTATCTGGACAGGAATAGAATATGACTCTAAAGAACATTGTAGCATCACAACACGCAACGGCATTACCACTGTCGATTCTGTCATTGTAGGCAGCTATCAGCACAATGCTTACAGAGTAGCATACAAGCTCATCATCAATAATAAATGGCAGGTAACATCTGTAGAAATAAATAGCCTTGTCAATAATAAAGAAACTAATTACTCTTTACGCAGCGATGGAGCAGGCAATTGGACCTCCCACAATATAGAAACTGCAAAATTTAAAGGCTGTATAGACATAGACATCTCCCTCACACCATTCACCAACACACTCCCCATCAAACGTCTTCACCTATCCGAAAACGAAAGCAAACAGATCAAAGTCCTCTACTTCGACATCCTCGCCCACCAAATAAAGCCCCACCACCAGCAATACACCCACATCTCAAAAAACGAATACAAATACGAAAATATCCCCAACGATTTCGAAGCTATAATAACAGTGGATGAACAAGGTTTGGTAGTAGATTACCCACAATTATTTGTTAGAACGGCTATAACAAAAACCGACGTGTAAATACAAATTATAACCTCGTATTTGCTATTAGTCGTTTGACGTCTAATATGCTGTAATTATTTTAATCGTTCTCAAAAATAGAAAATGATTAATACAGTGTGAACTTGCTTATACTCTTGGAGAGTATTAAGTTTAATAAATGAAAATTGATCTCAAAATATTGATTACGTTAACATTGCCTTTTTTGGCAGTATGTGGTGGCCTATATAACATAGCATTTTGGGGGACTTTCAAATTAAACGGGCTTGAATTTTTGGATTTATCCATGCTCATCCGTTCTTTTCTATATCCTTTTTTGTCTTATATGGGTTCCTATATAATAGGTGGGATTGTATCGGCATTAATTACAAGTAACAAATTTGATTATTCAAATAGTGAAAATACCAACTTTGCTCAAATATATAATTCTAAATGGGGACTTGGAATAGCGACTACAATTTGGATGGGATTAAGTTATCTGTTTTATAATTATGGCACTGTTTTGAGATGGTATATCTGGGCTGCTATTACTGGTATTCCTATTGCTTTGTTTCTATATCATCAAGGCATTTTTAAAGCTGCTTTTACTTCTAACAAAATTCGTCTTACGTTTTGGTTTGCAACTATGCTCGTTTTTACTTTTTCCTTCGCAATGGGTAAGTATAATGGAGAACTAATAAAGGATAATTATACCTATAAATATCTGGCAGATGACAGTGTAACTGCGATGTTAAAACTATCAAATAAGGACACCGTGAAACTGATCGGAATAACCGATCAAAAAATCATATTAACTGATAAAAAGAATGAAAGAATTTTTATTATTCGGTCTGAAAAAATTGATGTTTTATCCTTGAGAGAACATAACTATTTCAAAGAGCAATCTTTTGACAGAAAGTTGCCATTTTAGAAATTATGTTAAAAAATAATAACTGGTGTAAAAAACTGATTTATTTACCTAATTCTTTTTAAGTTTATTTAACTTTATAATGAAGGTTACTAATTATGCAACATCCATTTTCGCGCCCTTTAAATGAAAGACCTTTAATTGAGGCATTTTTAAAAGTTGTATTAAATGATTCAAGATACAAAGATTACACATTTGTTGGTAAGATACGTAGCTGTGAACTTGAATTGGCAAATGACGATTCAACTTCACCAACAAGAGATTCTGAAAAAAATCGTGTTCCTGGTTATCGCTCTGATTTTGATAGGTTTAACCTAAGAAAAAAGATTGTGGATGAATTATTTAAAGAAAATATGCCAGATGACGATGATGAAATTAAGTTAGGTACTGGAGGAGCATGTCCAACATCCCCAATAAAAAAGGAAAGAAAAGCATTTTTTCTGATAGGACCCCCTGCCTCTGGAAAATCTGCTGTTGCAAGAAAGGTAGCTGAAGAAAACGGAGCAATTATTCTTGACTCAGATTTTGCTAAAAGAAAACTTCCCGAATTTGATACAAATGCCGGTGGCGCAACATTAGTTCATAGTGAATCAAGTGCAATGATATGGGGAATGCCTAGTTGGCCGGAAGATTTTTTGCCATTGGTTCGTCATTGCACTAACAATGATATAAATATTGTAGCCCCAAGAATTGGAAACGATATAAAAGATATAATTGATATGGCTAAAACCTTTCGTGATGTTTATGATTATGAGGTTCATTTAACCTTAGTAAGTTTGGACAGGAAAAATGCTACAGTAAGAGCTCTTAATCGATTTGAAAAAACAGGTCGTTACATCCCATTAAGCCTAGTATTTGACGTATATGCAAACGATCCAATTCTAACTTATTATAGATTAAAAGAAAACCATAAAACCTTGTTCCACAGTTTCGGCAAAATTTCAACCGATGTTAATCTTGGCAAACCGCCAATTGTAATTCACTGTGACTCCACAAATCCAGCAGAATTATATCAATAAATAAATCGATAAATATATTATTATGGCAAAAAAAGCAATAAATAGACGTACAAAAAACACCAAGACGGGTAGGTTTGAAAACAAAGCATCAAGAAAATCTGATGTAGGAACAATGAGTAAGATTTCCGCTAGAATAAGCTATATCGCAACTGAGGAAAAATCAGAAAGTGATAATTTCGTAAAATACTCTAAAGCTATTAAAAAGAGATAAAGCGTCGATAAATACGTTTTATTGCATGTAGTCGATGACGTTCAGATTAATCAGCCGAATATTCATGGACACTGAAATCCTTGGCTAACTTTATTGATAGCAACATTTATAGGCTCATTCGCATACTGACCTATAGATTGCTCAATAAGCAACTTTATATCAATAAAGCCCGTGGTTCCGGATTCGCAATCCCTGTCTTCATTAGAAGACTTTTCCTTCCCACATAGTC
>JAFDXS010000413.1 GCA_018267795.1 Bacteroidota bacterium
GTCAGTACACCGCCCTGTATGGCTGCACCTACAGCTACCACTTCATCAGGGTTTACACCCTTGTGTGGTTTTCTGCCAAAGAATTTTTCTACTACTTCCTGTATTTTAGGGATACGGGTAGAGCCCCCCACTAATATTACTTCGTCTATATCGCTAGTGCTTAGGCCTGCATCTTTCAGTGCTTTACGGCAAGGTTCCAGTGTACGTTCTACCAGGCTGTCAGACAGCTGTTCGAATTTAGCACGGGTCAGCTTGCGTACCAGGTGCTTAGGAACACCATCTACCGCAGTGATGTATGGCAGGTTAATATCTGTTTCCTGTGAAGAAGACAGCTCAACTTTTGCTTTTTCAGCTGCCTCTTTCAGGCGCTGCCATGCCATAGGGTCTTTACGCAGGTCTATTGCTTCATCTTTTTTGAATTCTTCAGCCAGCCAGTCCATGATAACCTTATCGAAGTCGTCACCACCAAGGTGTGTATCACCGTTAGTAGATTTTACTTCAAATACGCCATCACCAAGTTCCAGTACCGAAATATCGAATGTACCACCACCAAGGTCAAACACGGCTATCTTGCTGTCTTTGTGCTGTTTATCCAGGCCGTAAGCCAGGGCTGCAGCAGTGGGTTCGTTTATAATACGGCGTACATTAAGGCCGGCTATTTCACCGGCTTCTTTTGTAGCCTGCCTTTGAGCATCATTGAAGTATGCAGGAACAGTGATAACTGCTTCTTTTACTTCTGTACCCAGGAAGTCTTCTGCAGTTTTCTTCATTTTCTGAAGGATCATTGCAGACAGTTCCTGCGGCGTATAAAGACGGCCATCTATATCTACACGCGGTGTGTTGTTGTCGCCCTTTACCACTTTATAGGTAAAGTGAGATATTTCACCGGTTACTTCATCAAACTGGCGGCCCATGAAACGTTTGATGGACATAATAGTGTTAGTAGGGTTCGTAATAGCCTGGCGTTTAGCAGGGTCGCCTACTTTACGTTCGCCATTTTTCAAAAATGCTATTACTGAAGGAGTTGTACGACGTCCTTCATCGTTAGCTATTACTACCGGCTCATTGCCTTCCATAACAGCTACGCAGGAGTTCGTTGTACCTAAGTCAATACCAATAATTTTTCCCATAGTTAGCTTTATTCTTAGTTAATGATTTTATTGAGTTATTAATTTTATCAGACTAAATATCTTAGTCAATAGATATGCCATTTGCTTTTGTTCGGTAAAAATGGCAGCAATTCTGTCAATCTGAAATAAAAATGCCTTAACGAACTAACATTAAGGCATATTAAATATGTTCTATATGCTATATTGTCAATGATCGGATCTGCCTTTGATAAGCAGGGACTGAGTAATAGGGTTAACCATAAGAGAATCAAGCGATTCATTATTAAAGGGTACATTCAAATCTTTTACTACACCTCTTGATGTAAATAGTCCCAATACGTTTGTTCCTTTAATATTGGTATAGTTAGGCAAAATTTCGCCGCTGGTAAGGCCACTGTTTTGGGTAGCTGCAATTTGCTGGTAAGTATAGAAATCTGAGCTGCCCATATAAAGGAATATATCGCAACTGTCTATCAGGCGGGTAATGCCGGTAGGCGCGGGCCCTATTGCGTTACGCATTGCATAATAGAAGTCGACATTATTAATCTTAAATAAAAAGCTTTGGCTGGTAATTAACTGGTTCGCGAATGGCCAGTCTGCATATTTATCTGTTTCCCCACCAGAAGCATCTCTATCGACCCAATGGAAACGTATAATGCCCTGTATAGTTTTTACTGCTGCAGGCAAAGATGAGCCACCAAGGTTAACGGTAAAGTTGGGTGCTGTTCTTTGAATGGCAAAAGCCGAGTTGCTGGTAGCAAAAAAAGGAATATTGTAAGTGGAAAGGTCTTCGCTTATAACATCTGCTTCAGCCGAATCTGTCTGGCCTGTTACCGGGTTGTGTACTACAAGCCTGTAAGTATTATTAGGGTCTAAATAATTCTTGAATTTATAAGCATAATTCGGTGTTGTAGCAAAGCTGCCTGCATCTCTCGGGTAGCCTTCATTAGTAAGATCCACTTTGGTTAAAGGAATGCTGCCTACTACCGAGTTGTTGTTTAAAACGTCAACTCTAACGTCCAGCTTGGAGAAATAGATAGAATCGGGGTTTTTAGCCATGTCCACAGCACTCTTATTCTGATCAAGGAATGCTTTTTCAATCCTTACATAATGTGCAGTATCTCCCTGGTCCATTAAACCGTATATAACTGTAATGGACTTATAAGGAGCAGCAACATCAAAATTTTCAGAACAGCTGGAAAGGCTTACGAGGGCTATAAGCACTGCTACAGGTAAAAAAAGTTTTTTCATCATTCTTTTTGATAAAGGCAGACAAAGATATGGGTTTCATTGGCAAATAGATATGTTAAAGTATTTCATAAGATTCTTCGGAATCATAGTGACGTTATGTCATTTGAATGTCATTAAATAAGTATGAAAGTGCATGCGTCTGTCATGTCATTGTCAATTTAGAAATATAGTTAATGATTGTACTTCCGGGAACAAAGATTCAAAATTCGTTTGTCGTCTTAAATGAGTAGAACAACACTAAAATTTATACTGTCTATGAAAAACATTTTACTGTGCATAGCGCTCTTCCTTTGCGTGAGCCAGGCAAAAGCGCAAACGCAACCATGTGCCACAGATGAAGTTTACAGGAGATACAAACAGCAACATCCTGAAATAGAAAAGTATGAGGCTGCCCTGAACAAGGAGATTGCAGAACGACTGAAAGTAAATACGATACCGGGTAAATTTTTGAAAACGACTGTTGCAGCCGATACTACCTGGTTTGATATACCCGTAGTAGTGCATATTATTCATGACTATAACGCAGAATATCTGCCGGATGACAGTATCTACCATTTGATAAATACACTGAATACAGTGTACGCAC
>JAFDXS010000414.1 GCA_018267795.1 Bacteroidota bacterium
GGGCTATCGCCCTGGAGGATGGCCAGTTCGTTTTTAAAGCGTTCGTAGTCCACGTCGTATTGTCCTAAGATTTGAGTAGCAACATTTTCTTTGTTTTTAAGAATGGATAGCATCAGGTGTTCCGTCTCTACAGTAGGGCTTTTCAGGGCTTTAGCTTCGAGTACAGTGATGCGTATCACTTTTTCAGCCTGCTTAGTAAGGGGCAGGCTATTGATGTTGGCCAATGGCTTACTGTTTTTGTCTTTAATAGCCATTTCCAACTCTTTGCGCAATTCAAACAGGTCAACCTGCATGCTTTGCAACACCTTTACGGCCATTCCTTCGCCTTCGCGAATGAGGCCAAGTAACAGGTGTTCTGTACCAATGAAATCATTTCCCAGTCGCAATGCTTCTTCGCGGCTATAGGAGATAATCTCTTTGACTTTCGGTGAGAAATTAGAATCCATGAAATCTGTCCCTTGTTTTGATAGTAAAGTTAAATATAAACCAAGTAGTTCGTCATTATGTTTCGCTATATCCATATCGCTAAATTATTGTCCTGTCTTAGTGTCTCCCCGGCTTACTACTTCTAATATACGAAAGAAAAGTATAGCCCGGAAGTCTTAATTTTAAATTCTGATTATCATCTCAATCACAAATACTTAGTCTCAATACAGTTATGCAATTCAAAATTGATACCAAAGATTTTTATACTCATATAATACCTGTTGGGAACAGGATAGATGCTATTATGACAGGTGTACTAAGGGAGAAATGGAGCGAATTGGCACAAAAGGGCAACGCAAACGCACTTATTGACCTAAGTAACTGTACAGAAGCAGACACTACGTCATTTGCAGATCTTATAAGGCTGCACGAGGAGGTTTATAGCAGCGCAGCATCGCTGGTCTTTACCGGTGTGCAGGAACATATAATGAAGGAGCTTAAGAAGGAACATGTTGATACACAAATCAATATTGTACCTACTATGGCAGAAGCTATAGACATGATAAGCATGGAAATGCTGGAGCGCGATTTGTTCGACGAAGAATCTTAATATTGCTATATAAAGTTAAGAGCAGTATTCTGTATCGCCTGGAATGCTGAAATAATGTAAAGGATGAAGGTTACAATATTAGGAAACAACTCTGCCCTGCCGGCATTCGGCAGGCACCCCACGGCCCAGGTGGTAAGTGTGTATGGAGAGCTGATACTGCTGGACTGTGGCGAATGCACACAGATACAAATGCAGCGCTACGGCTTCAAGTGGCGACACCTGCAGCATATATTCATCAGCCATATGCATGGGGACCACTATTTTGGCCTGCCCGGACTAATAAATAGCATGAGCCTGCTGGGCAGAACTGCCGAGCTGCACCTGTATGGACCAAAAGAACTAATGCCCATAATACAAAGCATACTGGATGTAGCCGAAACTGTACTTAGCTACCCCTTTCATTTTCATGCATTGCCTGAAGGCAGTGAAGTGCTGGTAGATAATAACTCCTTTAAGGTAACCTGCTTCCCTGTGAACCACCGCATATTTTGCCACGGCTTTATGATAGAGCGTAAAACCAAAGGAAGAAAGCTACTGCCTGATAAATGCCGCGAGTACGGGATACCGGCAATATTCTATGACCAGCTGAAGCAGGGCGAAGACTATGAAACCAAAACAGGCGACATAATAAAGAACGAATGGGTAACGGAAGACGGACCATCGCCTAAGAAGTATGCCTACTGTGCAGACACTATCTTTACCGATTCATTTATAGACATAATACAAGGGGCAGATACCATATACCACGAATGCACCTACCTGGAAAGCGATGCAGCTAAAGCGACGGCACGTTTTCATAGTACAGCTACGCAGGCCGCGCAGATAGCTAAGATGGCTAATGCCAAGCAATTGCTATTGGGACACTTCTCTTCAAAATACCGGGACCTGGAACCCTTCAGAGCAGAAGCAAGTGCTATATTCCCTAATTCAATAGCAACCACTGAAGGAACCGCATACGAGATTTAATAACTGATAATTAATAAATTAAAAAGCCGCTTGACAAACAAGCGGCTTTTTAATTGAATATGGTTGGTTGATTACAGACCAGTGAGTGCGATACCCATAGAGTATGGTGTTACTGCCGGGCCATTATCTGTCTTAAATACGTTGGTAAGATTGTAAGAGCCGAAAACAGAGAAGTGGCCCCAGCCAATGCGTGCAGTAGCAGCAAAGTTCCAGGAAGTAACGAAGTCCTTAGTGTCTACTTTATCTTTTACTGTTATGCCATTTACAGAGCGTACACCTTTAGTATGTGCACCCAGCAGGGTACCTACTTCCAAACCTACAGCAGCTTTGAAGCCTCTGTTGCGATTGAGATTGTTGCCAAAATAGCGAAGCTCGAACGGTGCATATAAATAGGTAGTAACGAACTTGAACCTTTTGTAACCTGCGGTATCAGGCAGGAAACGAACCTGGGAACTGTAAGCGCCGGTATCGGCAAGCTTTAGTATCTGGCTGTTGGTATATACTATATTACTGTTGATACCAAGACCTGCTGCAAAGCTGAAATTGCTTTTGGCGATAGGGAAATCGTAACAAACGGCTGCGCTGAATGTATAACCGAAACCTTTGAGTGAAACACTGTCAGGCTTATTGAGCCAGTTGTTGTAGCCGAACTTAATCATAACAAAGTCGCGGGCAGGTTTCCTGATTTCGGGAGTAGAGTTAGTGCTACTCTTGTCAACATCCTGTGCAAACATCAGGAAAGACTGAGTAAGAAGCAGTACTAAAACGGCGAGGCGTTTGATCATAAATGGAAATTAGTGCGCAAATATAATGGCTGGGGGACGTAAAAATTGTTAAAACTTAAAATAATGCGTTGTGTATTAGAAATTAAGGTAATAACAAAAAGAGATTTAGCAATTGTCATACATTGTTCATATTC